>JAJRYT010000105.1 GCA_024275635.1 Chloroflexota bacterium
AAAATACGGGTAAGCATGGGGCGTTCTCCTGGTTGGAACCGGTGGGTTAATTGTCTTGCAATTATCCCACTCAGGAGGCGTCCTATGCCCAACCGTTTTTTGTAAACGATTCCAGCTTTGCAAAAAATTCAGGGTCTCTGGGATTTCGCGTGGTTAGTTCACCGGATGGTTAATTTTTTGACACGAATGGCACGAATTTTCACGAATTTTCTTATTATTTGTGTCATTCGTGTTATTCGTGTCAGGTTTTTTCCTCGACCCCGCGAAATCCTAAAGAACCAAAATTCAATTGTTAAAAAGGCGCTGACAATTTTTCGCCAGAGTCGAGTAAAGTGGCAAAACAAGAAAGGTGAGAATGCTGATGCCACGCAAAGAAGTCTGTTCAACTAGGCAAGTAACAGCGTACCTCTAGGTTCATCAGTTTAAGCCACTGGGGGTAGCCATTGACTCGTTTGACCCTGCTCACATAAGTTTTGCCGGAATTATTTGCGACAGAGCCAAAATTAGGTGCAAGATGACCACACACATTTTATTGGTAGAAGATAATGCCCTCCTGAGACGCAGCCTAGCCTTCAACCTGGAGAGAGCCGGCTACCGGGTAACGACGGCCGTCAACGCCGAAAATGCGTTAGCTTTCTCTCATCGTGATCCGCCCGATCTCGTCCTCCTGGACATCGGGCTGCCGGGCATGGATGGCCTGGACGCGCTGCCCCATTTCCGCGATCAGGTCGGCGCGCCCGTCATCTTCCTCACCGGGCGGCGGCGACAGTTGGATGAAGCGCTGGGATTGGAATTAGGCGCGGACGATTACATTACCAAGCCGTTTGACGAAAATGTACTCCTGGCGCGTATCAAAGCGGTGCTGCGGCGGGCCAAACGAGCGGCTGCGCCAACCGCCGCACCGGAGGAGACGCCGCTCATTGTGGGCGACCTGGTGATTGATCCGGCGGCGCACATCGTTCGCCTGAACCAGGAGATAATCACCCTCTCCCCACGAGAATTTGCTTTGTTACATGCGTTGGCGTTAGATGCCGGCCGTGTCGTCTCCGTAGACAACATCCTGGCCCGCGTTTGGGGGGCGGAGTATGAAGGACAGCCGCAAGTCGTCTACGTTCACATTCGCTGGCTGCGCGAGAAGCTGGAAAAGAACCCCAATCAACCGCAGCGCATCATCACCGTGCGCGGCGTGGGCTACCGGCTGCAATCCGGGGAACGGTCATGATACGCACGCTGACAGGACGACTTGTCTTAAGTCATGTATTGCCATTCCTGATCATCATCATACTCGCCGGTTTGGCATTGGACTATGTGTTAGAAACACGCTTCTTATTAGCTAATCTAACTGATGAATTAACCGCGGAAACCGTTCTTGTAGCACAGCTGGCAACCGACCATCCTGAGATTTGGGATGATTCGGCCGCGGCGCAGGCTTTTGTTAATCAGGTCAGCCTGCCGGTGGCAGCGCGGGCGATGTTGGTGGACGTGGATGGCCTCTTGTTGGCCTCGACGGCCGCAGCCGACGCGGCGCGTGTGGGGCAGCCGCTGGGAAATATGCCCGACCTGGCCGACCTGTTAAGTCAGGATGTCACCGTGCAGACGGATTTCGGGCGCGATTTACAAACTAATGTGGTGGATGTTTTTGTGCCCGTCTGGGGGGCGGATCGCCAGGTCGTGGGCGTCGTGCGCCTGACGCAGCAGCTGACCAACGTGTATGACCAATTTTTGATGCTGCGCTATCTGATTGCGGCCGTGTTAACGGTGGGGCTGCTGGTGGGCGGCAGTGTGGCCTGGTTCCTGGGCAACAGCCTGGGCCAACACCTGCGCCAGGTGACGCAGGCGGCGCACCGGCTGTCAAACCGGCAGCGGCTGGAGCCATTGCCGGAACAAGGGCCAGAGGAGATCAAACAGTTGTCGCGCGCCGTCAACACGCTGGTGGCGCAGTTGGAAACGCTGGAACAAAATCGGCGGCAACTGCTGTCCAATTTAGTGCATGAACTCAGCAACCCGTTAAGCGCGCTGCGTTCGGCCACCAATGCGCTGCTGGGCGGAGCCGGGGAGGATGAAAAGCTGCGCCGGGAACTGCTGATCGGGATGCAAGGGGAAGAGGAGCGCCTGAACCGTTTGTTAGCCGATCTGGCCGGGTTGTATGATCAACTGTTAGGCTCTTTGGAGTTACAGATGCAGCCGCTCCCCTTGACCCCATTTTTGTTCCGCACGGTGCGGGTATGGCAGGAAGCGGCCCAGTACAAAGGATTGGCGTGGCAGGTGGACATCCCCGACGCGCTGCCGACGATAGCCGCCGACGAAGACAGGCTGGCTCAGGTGGTGGGTAATTTGTTGAGCAACGCGATCAAATATACCCCGCCAGACGGCCGTGTGTCGGTCAGCGCTGACCATCAGAGGGATGAAGCGTGGATTCGGGTCAGCGACACCGGCGTGGGCATCGCCCAAGAAGATATGGCGCATATTTTCACCCCTTTTTATCGCGGCGCAGCCAACGCTCGTTTTGCCGATGGCATGGGGTTGGGGTTGAGCATCGCCCATGATCTGGCGGCGGCGCATGGTGGGCGGTTGACGGTGACGAGCAGCCCTGGCGCGGGCAGCCGGTTCACCATCTGGCTGCCGGAGAGAATTGTGAATTATGAAGGATGAAGGCGTGTGGCCTTAGCTCGACTTTGTACATTCCTAACAGATTGCTTCCAAACCGTACTCGACCGCGTGGGTTTGTATTCAAATAATATTTGCATGTCACTCTTTTTATGCGATGTTCAAATATTCGTACTCGAGTAAAGTTGCATTG
>JAJRYT010000106.1 GCA_024275635.1 Chloroflexota bacterium
CAACGCCTACTGAATAGGCCGCCCGCCCTACATTTCCCCCAGGGCGATTGCATACTCTGATCGCCGATGAATGGAATTCATCGGTTGAGACAAGAAACCGGCTGAAGCAGGTTGAAGAATAGCCGTTTCAGTGCGCTTTAGCGTACTTTTTATGACAGACGACGGTTTTCAACCGCCGCCAACAAGCACAAATGGGAGTAGGCAATCGCCCGAACATTTCCCCCGATTTTCTTGACGACAAAGAACCAAATTCAGTATCCTGTAAGTAACCCGTTTTTTCGTCTTTCACGGGAGCCACAAGCTCATTGAAAGGAGCTTTACCATGAAGAATGAGAATCAAATAATCTTACGCGATTTGGAAATCTTTGAGGTCATGGTCTCCGAAATGGACGGCTATTTGATGAGTGAGGCGACCCATTGGACGATGGAGAAAGGGGATATGCCCAAGCTAACCATTGGCGGCTGTTTGATGCGCCGGCAAAGGCTGCCGTTTGTGGGCGAACAGTTGGATGACGCGGCGCAAAAACGGCTGGAAATAGCCCGCCAATCTTTTGAGGCACTGTTATTTAAGAATGTCGTTCGTTTTGAAACGCGGATGCACCAGGAACTGCATGCCCGGTTGAGCGAGTGGAGTAGTTATTTGGGCCACCTGTCTAGCCGCATGATGGCTGATGTCAATTATTATGCAGATGTCAGTGATGTGCGTGTGGTCATCTCAGCCATGATCGAGGAGTTGCAAAAACCGGTCTATCAGTTGGATAAGCAAATTTTGGAAGAGATCACTGCTCTTGATCAGAATTTGAAAGGGCGCTGGCAGGTAGGAACGTTTGTCTGGCCAGCCGTCTGGCAGGATGCTTACCCGCCGGAGAAATTTTGGTGGCTGTACGGCCGTCCCCAATAACGCCATGATTGATGCCAAAACAAAACAAATTGAGATGCTGGAAGCAGAAATCGCCGCTCTAAAAAAACAATGGCCGGCTCATTCTGTCAGTCCGGCGCTATTGCAGCGATTGGATGATCTGGAAGATGCTTTAGCCGAAGCGAAGGCCAGCCAGGGTCAAGATGAGTCGTAACGAGGATTAACCTTGTAACTTTATGTTGACTGTTGCACACTGTCAACCAGGTTAATTTGCGGTGTTTCGGCAGGGACAAAATTGGGGTTCTGCCAGCGGGTGAGTTTGATGCCCCAACTGACGATGCGCCAGCCCAAACGCACCAACCAGGGGGATTTTAGCCGATAAGCAATGCGGGCCAGCCGCACCCGGATGTCTAATTGAACAAACAGCGAATCGGCCAGAAGTCGCTTCTGGTAATCGGTAAAGCTGAAATCCTGACGGGCGAAAGCATCATTGATGGCGGGGGCAGCGACACGGCCGTATCCCAGCGCAAAAGAGATACCTTCACCAAATAACGGATCAGCCCCGGCAGCGTCGCCAACAAGTATGACACGGGGGATGGCGAAACGGCCGTTTTTGTCCCACCAACGAATGGGGTGCCCTTTTAGCTGGTAATCATCCAGGTGACGCGCTCGTTTTTCCAGCGCATCGCGCAGTTCTTGTTTGAGATGTGCTTTGGGCCGTTCCGGGCGGGCGCGGCTGTCAAATAACCCACGATTCATAAACGGCCGTCCCGCCACAATACTGGGGAAATCCCAATAATATCCCTGCAGCCCCTCCGTCATGCGCGTAAAATCAAAAATAGCCACACCATCACGAAACTCTGGCTGCGTCTGGGCGTTCTCCGGCGTCAGCACCTCCAGCAGGCGGGCGACCCGTGACTCACCTTCCCATTTCAATGCCCGGCGCACAAAGCTGCGCGAGCCATCAGCCGCCACCACTACTTTAGCGTGAAAGGTTGTCTTCTCTGTGACCACTTCCACGTAATCAGCGGTAGGCGTGATTTGTTTAACCGCTTCACCCTGGCGCACAAGTACGCCCACCTTTTCACATGTTTCAACCAACCAATGATCAAATTCATCGCGGCGCACAACGCGAAAAACCGGGTTGCCGTAAAAAGAGTACTGCTCGTCTTGATAAACCAGACGTACCTCGCGCACCTCGAAATTTTTTGGCTCAAAGGGTAATCCCAACTGGGCCAGAATGTTTTGGCCGATGTGGGTGACGCCGCCGCCACACAGTTTTTCGCGGGGATGAATGGCTTTGTCTACGATGACAATCCGTTTAGCCCAGGCTGGGTCCTGGCGCACCAGGTGCAGGGCGGTAGATGTACCGGACGGGCCGGAACCGATAATGAGGATATCAACTGACTCAAATTCTGGCATATTTTTTTCTCTCCATACGTAAAGCGTCAAACTTGAGCAGCTGCAGCTACTCAGGGAAGACAGTTACACGGAGCTATACAAAGCAGGCATAGAGATTCACAGAGAGATTGGGGAGATTGCCGTCAAGTCAAAGAAAATACGTCATCACTAAGCTCGACTTTGTACATTCCTAACAGATTGCTTCCAAACCGTACTCGACCGCGTGGGTTTGTATTCAAATAATATTTGCATGTCACTCTTTTTATGCGATGTTCAAATATTCGTACTCGAGTAAAGTTGCATTGA
>JAJRYT010000107.1 GCA_024275635.1 Chloroflexota bacterium
AAATGTGGCCGGCGGGGCGGATTTCGATGTGATCGTCGTTGACCCAGAGGTAGACGGGTTTCTCGGCGCGCCCTTCGAAGATGAACAGGTCAAAGCCGGTGCGCTTCATCCAGGTGGGGAAGTCGCCGCCGGAGTTGGAGTTGGAGAGGACGCCGGTGAGGGGGGATTTGGCGACGACCATGTAGCGATTGCCGGTAGGGGCAGGGCTGCCGGTGAGCGGCCCGGTGGCGAAGATGAGTTTGTTTGCCGGGGCGAGCGGGTCTACCTGGGGGTCTACTTCGTCGTACAGGTATTTGATGGCCCAGCCGCGCCCGCCGACGTAATCTTTGGCGGTTTGGGGGTCTATGGTTTCTATGGTTGTGGTTTTGTTGGTTAGATCAATGCGAAGAATTTTGCCATGCCAGCCGTTCATGTTGGACTCCTTTGGGTAATTGGGTAATTGGGTAATTGGGTAATTGGGTAATTGGGTAATTGAGTAATTGGGTAATTGGTAATTTGGTTAAGGCGCTAGCCGCCGGCGGTGGCGGGGAAGGCGCAGATGACGTTTCCTTCTTGTAACAGTTCGTCTGGGGCGGGGGTACGGCCGTCTATCAATATCACGCTCGTCCCATCCGTCGGCACGTTAAATTGAGAGAGGAGGGAAACGGCCGTTGCCCCCTCCGGTACATCTATTTCCATCTTACCCCGGCACTCAGGCGGCAAATATGCCCGGTACGTAGCGATTAATTTGACGTGAACTTTCATATGAAACTAAGCAGTATTGCGTTAAGTAACTGTCCATAAACAACTTGGCGTTTTGGAGTTATTGGTTATTGGTCGAGTAACCAACAACCAATAACTTAAGATTAAAGAGCCGCTTACTGCTCGCCGCTTTCCCGCTTGATTTTCCGCATGGCGGCCACAGTTCGGTACTGGTTTGGCAGACGGTACAGCTTGTCATGGGCGGGGGCAAACATGCTTTCGATGTCGTTTTCCTGGGTGCGGGTGATGGCGTACAGTGGGCAAATCCACCAAATGAACGGATCACCCTCAGTGTATGTAGCGATGGCTTTCTGCATGGCGGAAACGGCCGTTTTCGCCGCCACTTCCCCCACATACTGCACATGAGTCATCGCCCGCCGGTAGGAACTTTTGGTAAAGACGGCGAAGGGAACGGCCGTTCCCT
Source organism: Chloroflexota bacterium (assembly GCA_024275635.1). Taxonomy (GTDB): domain Bacteria; phylum Chloroflexota; class Anaerolineae; order Promineifilales; family Promineifilaceae; genus JACKCC01. The sequence goes on from JAJRYT010000107.1 coordinate 1,166, forward strand.
CTTCAGGAACCGTTTCGTTCGCCCAGCCAGGGTCGAGCGTCATCTCTTCAGCCGTTTTGCTGAAGATTTGTTCACTGGGCACAACCCATAAATTGTAATTTTCTGGGCGACGGCCGTACACATCCCGCGCATTTTGCAGCGCCATCTCCGCATCCGGCGCGTGTACCGTGCCGATATTGCGATGGGGCTTATCTGGTTTGTCTTGCTGGAAGACTTCGTAGCGAGGCCATTGTGTGTCGTTCATAGTAAAAGTTCTAAGTGATAAGTGAAAAGTTAGGAGTTGGTCATATTGGCTGCATACGCGGCGGCCGCTTCGCGCACCCAACGGCCGTCTTCATGCGCTTTTCTTCTGGCGGCCAACCGTTCCTTATTCAGCGGCCCAGCCCCTTTGACAACGCGCCAGAACTCATCCCAGTCAATCTCGCCTGAAATCCAGTGACCGCTGGCTTCGTCGTAATGCAGTTCCGGGTCGGGAATCGTGAGGTTAAGGGCGTGCAGGGCGGGAACCATTTCATCTATGAACTCCTGGCGCAGCTCATCATTGGTTTTAGTCTTGATGCCCCAGCGCTGTAATTCCGGCGTATTTTTCGATTCGGAATCATGTGGGCCGAACATCATCAAGGTGGGCCACCACCAGCGGTTGATGGCGTCTTGCATCATCGCCTGTTGTTTGAGTGTGCCCTGCGCGTACTGGATGACCATCTCCTGCCCCTGCTTTTTGTGGAACCCTTCCTCAGCGCAAATTCGCACCATCGCCCGCGAGTAGGGGCCATAGGAGCATTGGGCCAGCATGGTTTGATTCATGATGGCGGCTCCATCCACCAGCCAGCCGATGGCGGCATTGTCGGCCCAGGTGAGGGTGGGGTAGTTGAAAACGCTGGCGTATTTGGCACGGCCGTCTAGCAGCGCTTCCGTCATCTCTTCCCGTGTCGCCCCCAACGTTTCCGCAGCATGGTACAGGTATTGGCCATGGCCGCCTTCATCCTGCACCTTCGCCAGCAGCACCATTTTGCGCCGTAAATTGGGGGCATGGGGAATCCAGGCTCCTTCCGGCAGCATCCCCACAATTTCGCTGTGGGCGTGCTGCGAGATCATGCGGATAAGCTGTTTGCGATACCGCTCCGGCATCCAATCCCCCGGCTCGATTTTCTCCCCCCGTGCAATCCGAGCCTCAAATTCAATCAGTTTCTCTTGGAAATTTTCCTCGGAATGAGTCATGGATAACCTCTTTTCTGGTAGGGGCATGGCGTCGCCATGCCCTTACACTCGACCGAATTTCTATTTTCGCCAGACTCGGTAGATCCAAAATCTGACACGAATCTCACGAATTAAGAACTGGTTTTTCGTGCAATTCAAACGTCGGCAAACCCAGATCGGGCGCCGGCTCGCCTCGTAGAAAGGCGCCCAGGGCAGCGCGGGCGGCTTTCCGATCGTCCCAGGGATACTCAATTGTACCAAAACACATAGATTGCTCATGTCCTTTGCCGCAGATGAGGACCAGGTCATCCGGTTGGGCGATTGTGAGCGCAAAATAGATCGCTTTGCTCCGGTCGGGGACGCGCCAGAAGGTTTCGCTTTCTACCCCGCCCTGGGCGCGGCAGCCGTCGGCCATCATTGCCAGGATGTCGTCGAGGGATTCGGTGCGCGGGTCTTCGGCGGTGAGGATGGTGAGATCGGCGTCGCGGGCGGCAATTTCGGCCATGAGGCGACGTTTGGTCACGTCCCGCTTGCCAGCGCTGCCGAAGACGGTGATGATGCGGCCAATGGCCGAGGATTGGTTGAGCATGGCGCGGGCGGCGGCGATGGCTTTGGTCAGGGCGTTGGGAGTATGGGCGAAATCTACGATGGTGAGGAAGGGCTGACCGCAATGGATGCGCTGCATACGGCCGTCTATCGCCTCCACCGTTTCCAATCCCTTTTTGATTATTTCTTGCTCAATGCCAAGGCTGTGGGCAACGGCTGCTGCCGCCAGCATGTTGTAGATGTTGAACTCCCCGACGAGGGGGGAGGAGATGAGAATCGAGGCGCGGGGGCGCGGGGGCGCGTTGAGCGTCAGGTCAAACGTGGTGCGGCCGGCGGCGTAGGTGATGTTAGCGGCGCGGACAGCGGCGGGATGGTGGATGGCGTAACTGATCTGGCGCGGCACAGGAATGGTTTGCAAGCGGTTGTAGCTGGCATCATCCCGGTTGAGGATGGCGGTTTTTCGTCTGGTAGTCTGGTAGTCTCCTGGTCTCCCAGTCTCCAGTCTCTTAGTCTCGTAACCTCTCAATCTCTCAAACAGCCCCGCCTTGGCCGCAAAATAGGCTTCCCAACTGCCGTGATAATCCAGGTGTTCGTGGGTGATGTTGGTGACGGCGGCGATGTCGAAGGCAACGGCCGTTACCCGGCGCTGGGCCAGGGCGTGCGAGGTTGTTTCCAGGATGACGTGAGTTAATCCGGCGTCAACCATGCGGCGTAAATAATGTTGGACGACCGGCGCTTCCGGCGTGGTAACGTGCAGGGCTAACGGCTCTTCCGCGCCGCCAATGACCGCTTTGATCGTGCTTAACAAGCCTACCTTCAGCCCGGCCGTTCTTAATACGTTATACAAAATGTTGGCCGTGCTGCTTTTGCCATCCGTGCCGGTGATGCCGATGACGACGAGGCGGCGGCTGGGGAACCCCTCCCAGGCGGCGGCCAGCCAGGCCAGGGCGACGGCCGTATCATCCACTTGCAGGTAGACGACATGATCGGGAATGGTCAGACCCATCTCCGCCGGGGAACGCTGGGCCAGGATCATGCTGGCGCCCCGTTCAATGGCTTTGCCGATGTACGGGTGGCCGTCGCTGCCGGTGCGGACGCGGGCGATAAAAGCGGCGCCGGGTTCGACCTCGCTGGTTTTTTCGGTGAGCCGGGTGAGTTGAATGTCTGGCCCGGCATAAATGGGCGGGCGCGGCTGGGTGGTGCGGGAAACGGCCGTTTCCCAGTCGGTTAACAACTGCTTCAAACTACGGGTTACCTGCATAGCTAAGATTTTAAGGGAATTGGGGGAAAATGGGAAGGAAGTTTGCTTCCAAACGGATGTAAAATCACCCGGTCTCTTATGCCTCTCTTACAAAAACGGGGTATGATAACGGCCGTTAAAAAAGGAATGAGAAATGAGGAACGAGTAAAGTTATCTACCTAATCCTCACGCCTCATCCCTCATAACTCATCACTTTTTTTGGAAGAGGTAGGACAGATGACCACACAAGATTCATACAATTTCAAAACCGAAGTAAAACAACTCCTGCAAATCCTGGTCCACTCCCTGTACAAAGATCGGGATATTTTTCTGCGCGAACTCATCTCCAACGCCTCCGACGCCATGACCCGGCTCCACTTCGAGACGCTTACCAACCGCGACGTGTTGGATGCCGACGCCGAATTAGCCATCCATATCGAAGTACCCGAGGCAGCAGAAGGCGAGCCAAAGCGCATCATCATCAAAGACAGCGGGTTGGGCATGACCAAAGACGAGTTGATCACCAATCTGGGAACCATCGCCCAATCCGGCGCGCGCGAATTTCTGAGCAAACTGGGCGCAGACGAAACGCTCGATCCCAGCGATGTCATCGGCCAATTTGGCGTCGGATTTTACTCCCTTTTCATGGTGGCCGAGGAAGTGCGCGTTATTTCTCGCAGCTACAAGAAGCGGGCCAAAGCCGCCGCCTGGATTTCTGACGGCAGCGAAAAATTCCGGGTGGAACCGGCCGACAAAGAAGATCGCGGCACTGAAATTCAGATCACGCTCAAAAAAGATGCTGAAGAATTTGCCAATGAGTGGAAGCTCAAGCAAATCGTCAAGAAACATTCTGATTTTGTCCGCTACCCGGTTTATGTGGGCGACAGCCAGGAACAGGCTAACCGGCAAGAATCGTTGTGGCGCAAATCCCCATCCGAGGTTGAAGCGGATGAATACAAGCAGTTTTACCAGCAGATGACGATGGATTTTGAGGAGCCGGTAGCGGTTGTTCATTTTCGCTCCGATGCGCCGGTGAACTTGCGGGCGTTGTTGTTTGTGCCCCAAAAGCGAGAGCCGGGCATTCTAGCAGCGCGCAAAGAGCCGGGCCTCATGCTTTATTCGCATAATGTTCTGATTGATGAATACAACACCGATTTATTGCTCAACTGGCTCTCGTTTGTGGATGGCGTGGTGGATTCGGAAGATTTGTCGCTGAACGTGAGCCGGGAGACGGTACAGAGCAACCGCATTATGCGCCAGTTAGCCAAGACGGTGAAGGGGCGGGCGCTGCGCGAGATGAAGAAGCTGGCCAAGAATGAGCCGGAGAAGTATGCTGGTTTTTGGACGGAATTCGGACGCGCCTTCAAAGAAGGGCTGGCGACCGATTTGGAGGCCAAAGAGGATGTCCTGCCGCTGTTCCGCTATTATTCCTCCAAGTCGGATGGTAAGCTGACCTCGCTGGATGAGTACGTGGCGCAGATGCCGGAGTCGCAGGAAGAGATTTACTACGTCCTGGGCGACAGCGTGAAATCAGTCGCTAACAGCCCGCATCTGGATCCGTTCAAGGCGCGTGACTTGGAGGTATTGTACTGGGTTGATCCCATTGACCCCTTTGTCTCGCCGATGCTGGCCGAGTACAAGGGGAAGAAGTTACGCAATGTAGATGACGCCGGGCTGGAACTGCCGGAGTTGGATGAGACAGATGAGGTTGAAACGGAAGATGGTTTGCCTGAAGCAGATTTTAACCGGGTGATCGGCCGTTTTGTCACCACCCTGGGCGACCGGGTGACCGAAGTGCGGGCTTCCAAAGTGTTGAAAAACAGCCCTATTCGCCTCGTTTCTCCCGAAGATGAAACCAACCGGGATATGCAGCGCATCCAGCGCATCCTGGATCAGAACTACGAAGTGCCCAAGAAAATCGTCGAAGTCAACCGCAATCACCTGCTCATTGCCAACCTGTACCGCCTCATCGCCGACAGCCCCGATGACAAACGCATCAATCTGACCATTGAGCAGTTGTACGACAGCGCCCTGGTTCAGGAAGGGCTGCATCCCAACCCCACGGAGATGGTTCCTCGCATCCAGCAGCTGCTGGAACTGGCGACGGCCTAACGGATACATTTGGGAAACTGGAGAAATCAATGAACCAAAATGAAACACCTGCTGATAACATGACTGAATTCAGCGAAACGGCCGAAAAAACGCAAAACTCTGTCACTGAGCCGGGAAACGCCTTGCCCAAAGTGTCCCTGGCCGATCTGCCGGCTTCCTGGCGCGAGGCCATGAGCCGCGCTGGTTGGAACGATCTCATGCCCGTGCAATCTCAGGCGATGCCCTACATCATGGCCGGACGTGACCTGATGGTCCAATCCCGCACTGGCAGCGGTAAAACCGGCGCGTTTATTTTGCCTATTTTGGAGCGTATCAACCCTTTATTAGACGCCTGCCAGGCGTTGATATTGGCTCCCACACGCGAATTGGCCCAACAAGTCACCAATGATGCTCTTACCCTGGCTGGGGACCGGGATTTGCGCATTGTGGCTGTTTATGGCGGTGTCAAATATGGCCCTCAGTTGGATGCGTTCCGGAAGGGCGCGCATCTGGTTATTGGCACGCCCGGCCGCCTTCTCGACCATTTACTGCGAAAATCATTGACTCTGGATAAGCTAAAAATACTGGTTTTCGATGAGGCGGATCGGCTGCTGTCAATGGGTTTCTACCCGGATATGCGGGAGGTACAGCGTTATTTGCCCGCCCATCACGTGGATGGATATATGTTCTCGGCCACTTTCCCGCCCCGCGTGATGAGTCTGGCGCGGCGTTTTTTGAACGAACCGGATTTCCTCGGTTTAAGCAGTGATAATGTACATGTGGTCGAGACGGAGCATAGCTATTACACTGTGCCGGGGATGGATAAAGATCGTAGTCTGGTGCGAATTATTGAGGTGGAGAATCCTGAGTCGGCTATCATTTTTTGTAATACAAAGGCGCGGGTGGCGTATGTTGCCACTGTTTTGCGCCGGTTTGGGTATGACGCGGATGAGATTAGTTCTGATTTGTCGCAGCAGGCGCGGGAGATAGTATTGACGCGGGTTCGGCAGGGTAAGCTGCGCTTCCTGGTAGCAACGGATGTGGCTGCGCGCGGCATTGACATCTCCCGTTTGTCACATGTCATCCAGTATGAGCCGCCGGAAGAAACGGAAGCGTATATCCATCGCGCCGGACGGACGGGGCGGGCCGGCGCTAAAGGAGAAGCGATTTCGTTGGTGGATGTGATTGAGAAAGCCAAGCTGAACCGAATTGCCCAACGATACCATATTGATATGCAGGAACGGCCGTTACCCACCGACGAAGATGTAGCTGCCATCGTATCTGAACGGATGACTGTGTTACTGGAAACCAAGCTGCGTACCCGTGATAAGCTGCAAACAGAACGTATGCAGCGCTTCGTTCCCCTGGCTCGAACCCTTTACGAAAGCGAAGAAGGTTTGTCCCTCGTGGCCATGCTGCTTGATGATTATTACCAGCAATCGCTGTACACGCCGCCGCGCCAACTGGAAACGACATCGGCCAAAGGGTCTTCGCAGTCTGGCAGTCGAAGGAGCCAACGGTCCCGTCAAAAGAGACGTCGTCGCCGGTAACTTGCGTAGGGGGGGCGGCGGCTCGATGTGGCTTTAGACTTGCGCGGGACTGGAGACTAGAGATTAGTCCAATCTCCAGTCTCCAGTCTCTAATCTCTAGTCTCCACTCTCTAATCTCCACCCTCAGCGCCCAAACGGGAAGTTATTCTTGGACGATTTAGTTTTCCACTTCTTTACAGCGCTCTAACTGCACTGGGCTAATCCCGTTGAACCAACATTCAAGGGCATAATCTTTGGCGTCTATCCGCATGAGGACGTAGCCGCCCCATTGCGCCTGGCGCTGGATGCGTGGCGCAGCGGTGAAATAATCCCCTTTAGCCCGTAGCCAGCCCTGCCATTGGGCGCTTACCTGCGGCAGGCAGCCGCGACATGTTTCCGGCGGCGACTCGCCGGTGAGGAGGCTGGTCAGACCGATGGTGTAAGGCGGGGCGGCGTCATAACAGAAGGAGAGCGACTCGCTCAGAATCCGGCAGTTGATCCAGGCTCCGTTGTTAAAATGGGCGACGATAAAGGTCATCGCTGCGGCCGAATCAATGCCGCCGATAGCTAATGTGTAATCGCCGCTCATTTGTTCCCGCACGCCTTGAATGGCGCTGTAATTGATGCCTTCTTTCAGCCCTAATTCGAACAAATCTCCTTCGTATGCCCGGCCGCGTTGGATGGCCCTATGTACTAGTTGGATGGCATCGGCGGAGGGGTCGCCTACCACGTCACGGGTGATAAAACCGGCCCCAGCCACAAAGGGGAAGGGTAAAAGGAGTAGGAACCAGGCGTAGGCGAGTAAACGGCCGTTCTCTCCCACTTCTCGAAAAACACCTTCCAGGCGATAATTTTGCAATAAGGCCAGGATAACAAACAGGAGGATAATGAAAAATCCGGCCAGGACAGGGGCAATGGCCCGGTCAACTTGAAAAGGGAAAATGGGCAGTCCCCAAAAACGAAGATCTGCCAGCCAAATAGTGAGAGTACGGCCGTAATACGGTTGATAGCTGATCACAAACGAGGACAACACAGCCGATACCAGCCAGACGAGCATCACGCGGCCCGCCCCTTCGTAATGGCTGGTCAGCCAGCCGGTAAACCCATTGAGTCCGATTAAAACCAGCGCCCCCAAAACCAGGCTGGGATATTGCAGGAGAACTGGTACGTCAGCCAGGCTAACCGCTTCCATACCCCAGACGCCCAACGCCAGCGAAAGGCCAATGAATACGCCGTTCAAGAAGCCCAGGCGGCGGTAAAGAGGTTGATTAAACGCCTCCTCTGCGGATAATATTTTGGTCAGACTTTTAGCCTTTTTCTCACTCATAGCGTCGTCGCTGCCATAGCCATCCGGTTCTAATAATGATCAGCAGGGCAATGCCGCCGCCCCAGTACCAGACGGGCCGCAAGGTCGTTGTCTGCGGGGGCCTATTCGTTTCGGCGGCTAGGGGGTGGAATCGAATGTTGGCTACGTTGGTATTATCCAGAGGCATGCCATCCCAAAGGTCATGCGCCCGGATGATGTAGGCTGTGATCGCTAGGTACTCGGCTTCGGATAGGCTGCCGGGCGCTTCGTAAGGCATAGCGCTGCGCATGTAATAATAAAGCTGCTGCGCCGTTTCAAAGTTATTCAAGCTGCCGGCGCCGATCACGGGGGGAACGGCCGTTGGCAATATAAATCCATATTCCGGTAAATCTTTCCCGTGTGCGCTGTGACAGCCCGATTGCCAGCAGTTTTGTTCCTCTTCCGGGAACTGCGCCCGCCATTCGTCGGTAAGCCCCTGCCCCTGGTCGCCATGACACGGCTGGCAGTACAACCAGAAAAGCTGCGCTCCTTCATCAGCCTGCATTGGCGACGGCACGGTAGGCGGCGCGGCCAACCGGTCAACGGTTGGCGTTGGCGGCGCATCTTGCGCCAGGGCCAGCCTGTTCAGGCTGGTGAAGATAAAAAAAGCCAGAGCAAGGGAAACGGCCGTCGTCCCCACCCCCAACCAACGCATCTTAATCATCACACGCCAACACGAGATACAAAAGGCGGGCCACCCACAAAGCAGCCCGCCTTTTCCTCTCTTCCTTCTCTCTGCGAACTCTCTGCGTATCTCCGCGTAACTTTCCTTATTGCCCCCGCAGCTTCGGATCCAAAATATCCCGCAGCGCATCGCCAATCAAATTCCAGCCCAATCCATATAAAAGCAAAGCCACGCCAGGATAAACAATAATGTACCAATAAACATCCAACGCTAAAATCCATTCACGGGCATTACTTACCACCTGCCCCCAATCTGCATACCCCACTTGCACGCCAATCCCTAAAAAACTAAGCGTTGCAAAAGACAAAACAATCGCACCCATATCCAGTGACCAATTCACCAGCGTCGGGAAAATAGCATTCGGTAAAACATGTTGCAAAATCAGATGAATATCCTTTGCGCCGCTGGCGCGCGCCGCCAGCACATAATCCCGCTCCTTTGTCGCCAAAATATCACCGCGCAGCAGCCGGGCATACCGCGTCCAGCCGAATACAATAAGCGCAATAGATGCTGGCCAGATACTGCGGCCAAAAATTGGCACCAAAATGGACGACAAAATTAGCGCCCCCACTAAAAACGGGAATGCAATAAAAATCTCCACAACACGCATCATAATCTCATCAATCCAGCCCCCATAAAACCCGGCAATAGAGCCAATCAAAATACCAATCGCTGCCGAGGTAAAAACCACCAACGACCCGACCAACAGCGCCGTCCGGCTGCCCCAGACCAGGCCATAGAAAATATCATACTGGCCGCTGGTCGTTCCCATCAGGTGAACCCACTCATCGTGTCCGGTAATCGGCGTATACCAGAAAGGGATCGTGTCCGGCACATCGCGCACCCAGAGCGTACCTGGCGGCTGCGGTTCCGCCTTGAAACCGTCGCGGGGAATAAGCGTTGTATCCCACAGCGCATTGATAGGGGGAGCTAAAGTCGGCGCAAACGTGGCTGTCAGCGCAAACCCCAGCACAATAATGAGGCCAATAACCGACAACGGATTGGTAAAAACACCACGAATCAGCCGGTGCCATTCCGGGCCAACCAACTTTTCCAGTCGTGACTGCTCTCGCAGCCCTTGATCTAACATTACCGGGCCAGTTTTCCTGGTAACTTCTGTTGATATACTCATGCGCTATCTCCTTAGCCTATTGCAGACGGACGCGCGGATCCAGAAAACCATACATAATATCGACGACTAAATTAGCCACGACAAACAAGATGGCTGTAAACAAGGCATACCCCAACATCGTCAACACATCCAGGCTTAAAGCCGCCGCGGCCGCGGCGGAACCAATACCTGGATAGTTAAAAATAGTCTCCACGACAATCGTGCCGTTCATGAGTCCGGCTATCGTCGTGCCGGCAATCGTGACCACTGGAATCAATGCATTGCGGCGCACATGCCGGTTAATGACAACCTTTTCGCGTAATCCTTTGGCGCGTGCCGTCGTCACATAATCCTGTCGCAGCGCCTCCAACATGGAAGATCGGGTTACTTTTAGCAACAGCGCCGATATAACGACAGAAAGCGTGAAAACTGGCATAATCAGGTGGCGTAAAGCGTCCAGAAAAATATCGAAGCGAAAATTAAGCAAGGCATCAATCGTATTCATTTTGGTGAATTGGGTAAACTCTGGACTTTTGACTACCTGGCTGTATTGGATGGATAATCGCCCAGGCTGGAACCAATCCAACTTGGCATAAAAGATAAGAAGCACTAATAAACCAAAGACAAAAGTGGGAAACGACCAGCCCAGGATAGCCAGCACGCGCGAAAACTGGTCAATTGGCTTATTATGGTGCAGCGCCGACAATATTCCCAGCCAGATACCAAATCCCACAACAGGAACAATACTCCACAGACCCAATTCTATGGTTGCCGGTAAGCGCCGCTTGAGCAAATCCATCACCGGCTCGCGCCCTGTTCTTGAAAAACCTAAATCACCCCGCAAGATGCCCCCTACCGTTTTCCCTGTTTCTGGATCAGTACGGCCGACCAGCCAACGCCAATACTGCACATGAACCGGGTCATCCAACCCATACCGGCGAATCACAGCATCTAAAGCGCCTGGGTTTTTAGGAATATCACGAATATATAAGGCCGAACGTTCTATAGGCCCAAGCACCTGCAGCATGGAAAAAATGAGAATGGTTACCCCTAACAGAATCAGGGGCATGATTAACAAACGGCGGATGATATAAGCTGTCATAGTTGTAGCCTTTACAAAAATTATCTGGTGGGGGTTTGTCAAAACCCCCACCAGACCCTCGGCCAGCATTAGGTCTGCCCGAGGATAAATTATCTTACTAATGGCTCAAGAGGTGGTTATCCACCACCCTCAATGCCATAAGCGTAGTAGTAGCGCCCAAACGCGCCAATCCGGTTGTACCAATCCTTTACCCAACGCTGTTCGTAGCGTACGCCAACGCCCTGCGCCAGGGTGATCTGAATCGCTTGATCATGGTGCAGCTTCTGCAGATCAAAGTAGATTTGCTCACGCTCGGCCGGGTCGGCGGCCAAAACGCCGGCGGTAACTAATTCCTGGAATTGGGCGCGCAGGTCGTCAGGCAGCGCCTGACGGCCGGCATAAGTGCCTACCGTAAACGGCTGCACCCAGTTGTGCGGGTCATGAATATCCTCAAGCCAACCACTGGCGATGACCGGCACCTGAGCGGCGCGGAAAGAACGCAAGAAGGTGGGCCAGGGCATACCAACGATATCTACTTGGTAATTGGGGTTGATGGAACGTAGGTTAGCCTGCAAGATTTCACCCACGGTCTGTCGGGCTACGTTGCCTGTATTGAAGGCGATGGAGAAGCGGAAGCCTGTTTCTGGCAGGACGCCGCCCCAGGCTGTGGCCAAATGTTCTTCACACTTCGCTAGGTCAAAATCGTACATTTCACCGTCCGGGTTGTAACCAAGCATACCCAGGATGATGGGACCGTTGTCACGGACACCCTGGCCGTTCATGGCTTCGGCGATGTAGGTGTCGTAGTCCATGCAGTAGTTCATGGCCAGACGTACATCAATGTCGGAGAAGAAGTCGTTGGGGATGCCGTTGCCATCCAACTGACCGCTGCCGATGTAGGGCGATCCTTCGGCGACATTGAAGGTCATGAAGACGTCGGTGCGGCTGACGCTGGGCAGGTCGGCCCATTTGCGCAGGGGGCCATCGGGGTTGTCGGGGTTCGCCGTACATTCCCCGGTTTGCCAATCGCAGAATTCGCCTACGAAAGCGTCTACCTGCGGCCGGTTGGCCTGGGGGACGCTCACGCTGTCGGCGTCGCCAGCTTGCAGCATGGCAAAACGTGTGCCCCACTCGCCAACAAGCTGGTGAACGATGGTCTTAATGCGCGGTTGGCCGGCAGGACCGCCTTCCCAAACGGGCATATCATCGGTACGCCAGTAGTTTTCGTTGGCGACTAAAACGAAGCCTTCGCCGGGCGTCCAGCTATCCAGCTTGTAGGGGCCGGTGCCATTGATGATGGCAGTAAGCTCATCATTTTCCGAACCGGGCGCGTAATAATCTTGCCAGGTGGCGCAGTCGCCATCCCAGGCGCCATTCTCAATGGCCCATTCGCTGTCCAGGATAGCGCCCCAGGGTTGGGCGATAGTGGCCAGGAACGGCCCCCAGGGCAGAGCGTTGTTAAAGGTGACGGTGCCGGCAGCATCGTCGGCGACAACGGCGGCTTGCACCTTCTCGCAAACTGCCAGCAGCTCTTCTGGGCTGACATTGGCTTTGAGGCCATCGGGATCACCGGCATAAGCGCCGTCGGCAATCTCTTCGGTGACATCGCCGGATGAGTAGCCCAGGATGGGTTCCAACAGCAGCCATTGGGCGCTATTGGGATCTGATTGCAACAAGCCGCGCTGGAAGGAATAGGCGACGTCGTGGGGTTCCAGAGCGCCGCCATCATGGTAGGTGACGCCTTCGCGTATATGGAAGGTGTAGGTCAGGCCATCTTCAGAGATGCCGCCATTTTCCAGGGTGGGCACTTCAAGGGCCAGGGCCGGCACATAACTGGTGGCGTCTGAACCATTAAAGGTGATAAGCCCTTCCATTACGTTGTCAATCAAGTTGCCGCTGGCGGTATCGTAGTTCAGGTTGGGGTCCATCGTGTCGATGTCGCCAAATAACACTTCGGTGTAGACGGTCGGATCCGAACTCATCATTGGTTCGACCTCAACGGGCGTTGGTTCCACGACAACTTCTTGAATTTCGGTCACTATGCGGGTAACTTCAACGGTTTGACCTTCTTCTACAACCGTTTCGGTAATAACCCGGGTTACTTCAACTTCCTTGACGACTTCGACAGTCTCTGGTTGGCAAGCAACTAAGAGTACGGCCAAAATAGCTATGGCTACTAACAATAGGCCAAGTCTTTTTGTCTTAAACATCTAAAACCTCCTCCAATTAAATTGAACTTATTGATAAACGAAGTGGACACGGTCTAAGTAAATCATCTGTTCCTGTTTGGACCCATCACCTCCTTCAACTTAATAACCTTATCTTAAATATGCTTTTGGTCGCCAAGATAGATTGAGTTTGAAAGCATTCAGGTTTTATTATGTTGGCGTGGCCACTAACCTTCCTGGAGGTCACTCTGATGAGACCCGCTAACTACTTGTGAACCTCCGGAAGGATGTTTTAGCAGTGATATGTTAAATTATGAGAACATCTCGGCGTGATGACAGGCTACCATGTGAGGCGTGTCGGCTGTGCCCATATTACGGAATTCCGGGTCTTCCTGACGACAAATATCGGTGACATAAGCGCAGCGGGTATGGAAGCGGCATCCCGGCGGCGGCGCGGCCGGGTTGGGCACGTCGCCTTCCAGGATAATGCGCTGGCGTTTGGCTTCTTCATCTACATCGGGCACGGGGATGGCCGAAAGTAGGGCCTGCGTATAAGGATGTAATGGATGATCGTAGACTTCATCACGTTCGCCAAGTTCGACGATATGGCCCAGGTACATCACAGCCACGCGGTCGCTGATGTACCGAACCATTGACAGGTCATGGGCAATGAACAGGTAGGTTAAACCCAGATCGCGCTTTAAGTCATCGAGTAAGTTGACTACTTGAGCTTGAATGGACACGTCCAATGCGGAGATGGGTTCATCGGCCACGATGAAGGAGGGGTTGGTGGACAGCGCGCGGGCGATGCCGATGCGCTGCCGCTGGCCGCCGGAAAATTCATGGGGAAATCGTTTAATGAAGTAGGGGTTCAGGCCAACCAGGGAAAGGAGTTCTTGTACACGTTCCTTGCGGCTGGCGGTGTTGCCGATATTTTGAATGCGTAAAGGTTCGCTGATAATGTTGCCTACAGTCATGCGCGGGTTTAGTGAGGCGTATGGATCTTGGAAGATCATTTGCATGTGGCGGCGTGCTTTTCTTAGCTCTTCTTTGCTTAGTTTGGTTAAATTTTTGCCGTCCCAATACACATCACCGGCAGTTGGTTCAAATAGTTGCAGAATGGTACGGCCGGCGGTAGATTTGCCACAGCCACTTTCGCCTACCAGTCCCAGGGTTTCCCCTTTATAAATATCGAACGAAATCCCATCAACGGCCAGTACAGAACCAACCTGTCGGCGGAAGACGCCGCGCCGAATAGGAAAGTGCTTTTTCAAACCGTGTACTTTAATGAATACATTATTCTCAGTTTGGACGTTGGAAGTTGCCTGGCTCATGCTGGTTCTCCTGCGACTGTTGTTTCACGAACCCCGTCTCGAATTTCCTGAGCGCGCCAGCACGCCGAAAAATGATTGGACGCAATTGATTCTAAGGGTGGATTCTCCTGCCAACAGCGGTCAATGGCATAGCGGCAGCGCGGCGCAAATGGGCAATGGGTTGGTTCTTTTAGTAAATCTGGCGGCAGTCCCTCGATGGGGATCAGGCGCTGTTTTTCTTGGGCGGTAACTTTGGGCAGTGATTCTAACAGGCCCAGCGTGTAGGGGTGGCTGGTTTGTTTGTAAATGCCGCGCACAGGGGCCATTTCAACGATGAATCCGGCGTACATGACGGCGACTTTCTCGACTAGATTGGCGACGACGCCCAAATCGTGGGTAATCCAGATGATGGCCATGCCTAGTTTTTCTTTGAGTTTGGTGACGAGGTCGGTTATCTGGGCCTGAATGGTCACGTCCAGGGCGGTGGTTGGTTCGTCGGCAATGAGCAAGGAGGGGTTGCAGGAAAGGGCCATAGCAATGCCGATGCGTTGGCGTTGTCCTCCGGAGAATTCGTGGGGATAATCTTTGAGGCGGTCTTTGGCGTTGGGAATGCCGACTAATGTGAGCATTTCGGCGGCCCGGTTAATGGCTTGTTCTTTGTTTAGATTGAGGTGTAGTTCCAGGGCTTCTGTCATTTGCAGACTGACGGTGAGGACAGGGTTGAGGGAGGTCATGGGGTCTTGGAAGACCATGGCCATTTCACGGCCACGAATGTTGCACATTTCGTCGTTGGTGAGTTTGAGGAGGTCACGGCCGTGAAAGATCGCTTCTCCGTTAGCCACACGGCCGGGGGGGGTGGGGATAAGGCCCATGATGGACAGGACGCCTACGGATTTGCCGGAGCCGCTTTCACCAACAATGCCCATGGATTCTCCTTCGTCGAGTGTGTAGGAGATGCCATTGACAGCATGAACGATACCTTCTTCGGTGTAAAATTTGGTTACTAAATTGTTGACTTCAAGCAGGTGGGTCATATGGAGATCGCCTTTTGCAGATTTATCTGATTAACACAACTGCCGATGGCCGGGTATACCTTAAAAGAAAGCGGGTATTGGGTAGTTGTTCTGGCTGTTTCCAAATTGTTGGCTGCGACGTTTAATTTGGAAATGGCCTGAATAAAGACGGGCTATATTGTACATTATACATGAAATTTCCGAAAACAAAATAAATGGTGGCAAATCAGGGGCAATTTGGGGAACTTTGTCCGTTGGCAAGGTGTGGAATCGGTTAAATTGAGCGCCGCGGGAATGGGAAACGGCCGTTCCCGCTTGCCGCTCTCATCTTCCCCCAGTACACTATTAACATGCTCCCACAACCTCAATTTAACCGATTGGTGACTGATGCGCTGGCCAGCCTGCCAGCTTATTTTCAGGAAAAAATGAGTAATGTGGCTGTGTTGGTTAAAACCTGGCCTACACAGGATGATTTACGACGCGCCAGTGTGCCGCCTGGACACACTTTACTAGGATTGTACACTGGCATTCCCCTGACAAAACGTACCAGTAGTTATAATTTAGCGCCGCCGGATACCATCATTCTGTTCCAAGGGCCGCTTGAGGCGGCGGCGGCAGGCAGGGATATGGAGCGGTTGCGCGAGCAAGTGCTCCATACCGTTATTCATGAATTTGCTCACCATTTTGGTATTAGCGATGATCGGCTGCGCGAATTGGGCGCGTATTAAAAGAGTAAAAAGACAATTTTATGATTGAAGCAATCATTTTTGATTTTGACGGCTTGATTTTGGATTCAGAGACGCCGGATTATCAATCCTGGCAGGAGATGTATGCCGAGTTTGGCGTGACGCTGCCGTTGGCTGTGTGGCTTGATAATATCGGCACAGTAGATTTGTTTAATCCTTACTTACATTTGGAAAACCTACTGGGTCATCCGGTGGATCGGCAAGATGTGCATGACCGGCGCAAACGGCGGGATAATGAGTTGATGGCCGCGCAGACGATTTTGCCGGGTGTGAAAACGGTTCTGGCTGAGGCGCAGCGGTTGGGGCTGAAGATTGGCCTAGCTTCCAGTTCGGATCATGCTTGGGTGGATGGGCATCTGGCGCGGCTGGGATTGATGGATTGGTTTGACGCAGTTCGGTGCAGCGATGATGTAAACGGCCGTTCTAAACCCGACCCGGCGGTGTATCTGGCCGCCGTAGATGCGCTCCAGGTAAAAGCGAACCGCGCTCTGGCCCTGGAGGATTCGCCTAACGGCCTACAGGCAGCAAAAGAGGCGGGGTTATTCTGTGCGGCTGTGCCCAACCCGATGACCCGCGACTTGAATTTTGACCGGGCCGATATTCGGCTGGAGTCTTTGGCCGATATGCCGCTGGCTCAACTGATTGATGAGGTGTTGAATGGCCGGTGAGAATCGGGAACAAGCAATTATGCAAAGCAACACGGAGCGGGCGCAGAGATGCACAGAGAGAAGAGGGGATTGTTTCACCAATGCGGATCGTATCCGTGAATTTCATGAGGCAATGGGAGCGCCCTCGCCTGAGCAGCCCGTTTTGCCCAGCCCAGAAACGCTGACATTGCGCCAGACGTTGATTCGAGAGGAGTATGAGGAGGTAACGGCCGTTTTCCACCAACTTATCACCGGTAAGGAAGATGGCATGACCCAATTGATTCATGAGCTGACCGACTTGCTCTACGTCACGTACGGCGCGATTGAGGCTTGCGGCGTAGACCCCGACCCGGTCTTTGCCGAGGTTCACCGGGCCAATATGCAGAAAATGAACGGCCCGCGCCGCGCCGACGGCAAACTGCTCAAACCGGCCGGTTGGCAGCCCGCCGATGTGCGCCGGGTGATTGAGCGGCAGCGATGGCAGGGATGAGAATGATGCGTAAGGCGGCTTTGATAAACATTGTGGGGGCTATTACGGCCGTTTTCCTCTTCGTTGGGTGTCAATCCAGTGATGGAAATGACAGCAGTGAACCGCCGCCGGAAACATTACGTTACCGGGGGCCGAAGCCGGAAGAAGGAACCGGCAACGTGTACGGAGCGATTTGGTGGAATGGGGCTGGCGCCAAAGGACTAGACGTGTTGTTGTGCCCGGATTATTCTTCTTTTAGCGGCTGTAGTGGGGAGATGGTTACGGCCGTTACCGAAGCAGACGGAACCTTCCTCCTCGCCAACGTCCAACCAGGAACCTATGCCCTGACTGTGCGCGTGTTCAACAGCGATAATTGGCTAACCATCAACGACGGCATCCTCAGCACGGCCGATTTTGTTGTGGAAGCAGGCGAAACGCTGGTCATTGAGCCGCAGAGTATCTACAAACTTGACTTACAGCCGCAAAAACCACGAAACGGGGACAGCCTCAAAAGCGGCAGCGCCATTTTTAACTGGGAGCGCTATCCCGATGCCGCTTATTACCAAATCTACCTGACTCCCGATAAAGGGGAGGCTATTTTTGTGAATAACCGGGTAGACAACAATCAGATTACGGCCGAATTACCCCCCGTCAACTGCGACTACCGCTGGAGCCTGGAAGCATTCAGCAGCAAGGGGATAAAAATCGCCGAAACAGAAGATTTTATTGATTTCCAGGTGGTGGGTGAAGAGGCGTCTTGCATCCTGCAAATCAACGGGCCGGTTGACGGCGAATTTATCCCGGCTTCGGGCATTGTTTTGAACTGGGAAGCGAATCCATTGGCTGCCAGTTACAAGATTTTGATGTGGGACGATACGGATCCCGACAAGACCAACATCCTCGATTTTCATACTGTCACCGAATCGCAATTTGTATTTAACGGGGCGCTTATTCCCGACCACCGCTACGTCTGGTCAGTTTATGCCTATGCTAACGACGGCAAAGAAGTGGCTTCTTCGGAGATTTTTGATTTTACGGTGACGCCATAAAAAGGGGGAAGGTTGATATGCTTTCAAGGCCAAAACTAGGGGTTTGTACGTGGACGTTTGGCGATTTGCCATTCAATGAGATTGCCGGACGGATAGCTGGGCTGGGGTTTGACGGTGTGGAACTGTTGGGCGGTCGGGAACGGTATGCGCGGGAGGATTTGTCGGCGGCGGATGTGCGCCGGATTTTGCAGGATCATGGTTTGACGGTTTTTGCTATGACACCGCCGAATGTTGATCTGGCGCACCCGGACACGGCCGTTTCTCAACATGCGCTTGACTCCTACATGCAGCTGCTGGATTTTGCTGCGGCCATAGGCGCGCCGCTCGTAGTCGTACACGGATTTGTAGGGCGCGTCACTCCTGTGGCCGCGTTGGATGAAGAGATGGGCGTGTTGGTAACGGCCGTTCACCGCCTTGCCGAACAGGCCCAGAAACATGATTTGCGCCTGGCTATCGAACCCCTCAACCGCTACGAATCACATTTGCTCAACACCGGGGCAGAAGCATTAGCCTTCGTTAAGCGCGTCGGAATGGACAACATTGGCGTCCTGCTCGATGCTTTCCACATGAACATCGAAGAACAATATGCGGCCGGCACCATTCGAAACGTCGGCGACCGCCTTTGGCTGTACCACATGGCTGATTCCAATCGTCAAGCCATCGGACGCGGACACATAAAATTTGGCGACCATTTGTGGGCGTTGGAAGACATCGGTTACCAGGGGCCAATCATTTTTGAATTTACCGCCCCCGGAGCCAACCCCTTTGCCCCCATCAAAGATGAAAAGTCATTAGTCTGGCTGGAAACCTATTTACGCGAGTCCCGAAGTTGGTTCTAAGTTGGTCAGGTTGATTTAGGCAGGACGTAAAAGAGCATGGCCAAAAAGTGGCAAACACTGCCGCCTAGGACAAACAGATGCCAGATGGCATGGTTGTAGGGCAATTTTCGCCAGGCATAGAAGATAACTCCCAATGTGTAAGTGATCCCGCCGGCAATAATCAGCGCCACCCCGCCGGACGGAATGGCGATTTGCATTTCCTTAAAGGCGACGACCACGAGCCAGCCCATCAACACATAGCCAACGACGGCCAACTTTTCAAACCGGCCGACAAATATCGTCCGGAGCGCAATTCCCAGCAAAGCCAGCCCCCAAACAACCCCAAACAATGTCCAGCCCAGCCGTCCGCGCATACTGACTAACAGAAAAGGCGTATACGAACCGGCGATGAGCAGGTAAATGGCCGCATGATCCAACACTTGTAGTATGCGCTTCACTTTGGGGATTTGAATGCTGTGGTACAGGGTGGATGCCAGATAAAGCAGCACTAACGTACTGCCATAAATGCTAAAGCTAACCACACGCCAACTATCGCCATTAATAGCCGCTAATGCCACTAACACCGTCAACCCGGCAATCGCCAGGGCCGTTCCGATGCCGTGTGTAATCCCATTCCAAATCTCTTCTTTCAGCGTAAACTTAAATGTATCTGGTGAACGCATCTCTCGCTCCTTGTTTTATCTGTATTTGTTGGTGGCAGATGCCTTTTTGTTAGAGCCATCGTTCGGTCAATAGATATGATAGAACATAAGGGGCAGAGTTGCTTAATAGTTAGCTAACCATTGGCTATCAATTGGCGTTAAACAAATGTACATCCCGTTGCGGAAAGGGGATGGAAATACCCTCAGCATCGAAGCGCAGCTTGACTTGCTCAGTGATGGTAAAGGAAACAGGAACCATGTCGCTCACTTTGACATACGGCCGTACCGCTAGATTCACACTGCTGTCTGCCAATCCCTGTACCGCCACCACCGGGGACGGATCTTCGGCCACCCGCTTATCCGCCTGCACAATCTCACTCAAAATGCGTTTGGCCTTGAGCAAATCATCCTCATAGCCGATGCCGTACACCAGATCAAGTCGCACCCATTCCGTCTTGGAGTAGTTGATAATATTGCTGGACATCACATCACTATTGGGAATAAAAACGGTTTTGTTATCTAACGTGGTCAAAGTCGTGTGAAAAATCTGGATGTCGCTGACATAGCCTGCTTCGCCATTGATTTCCACAAAGTCGCTCAGGCGATACGGCCGTAACAAAATAATCATCACCCCCGCGGCCAGATTACCCAGCGAATCTTGCAGCGCCAGCCCAACAGCCAGCGTCGCTGCGCCCAAAACAGCCACAACCGATGTCGTCGGAACCCCCAAATTGCCCAACGCGATGATGATGACAATAGCAAACAGAAGGTAATACAACACATTGCCCAGGAACGAGAGCAGCGTTTGATCAACCTGCGCTTTCTCCAGCAATTTCTTAAACCCATTTACCAAAACGTGCGCCAGCCAACGACCAGCGATGAAGATGGCGATTGATCCCATCAGCTTGAACCCATAAGCCACCGCCCAAGACTGGATGGTTTCCGCAATAATGCTCATTAAAAACTCCTTTTAGATTGAACTGCGTGTAATGTATTCTTGATTTTACCTCATGCCGGTTATTAAATCAGGGAGTATCTTCTCAAAATTTCGGGGCAAAGATTACAAAAGTTTCAAAACGGGCGCTATGCAGACAATATGTTGTTAAAACTTTTGTAATCTCCTCAGTTTATTGAGAAGATACTCAGGGAGAAATCAGCCTGTCTGTACAAAGCATTTGCCGGCAATCATATCAACAAATGTCTGCGCTTACCTTTGTAAAGGGCGCGCGGAACTTTTGTTGACAACCTGATTGAATGCGTAGGGCGATTTTCAAAATCGCCCTACAATCATCAATAGAAAATCCGCGCACCCCTTTGTAAATTGGGGCTTGACAACTTATGACGCAGTGTGTTATATTATGCCCCATGATGCAGTGCGTCATGAATAATAACAAATTATCTAACACGTGGGCTGCTATATTAGCGCCCACATACAACTCAAAGATTAGGAGGCAGCAAATGTCTAAAATTAATATCGAAGAAATGGAACTTGAAGATGTAAAAAATATCCCCCAGGTGATTCTGGGGAATGTCCATAAACTATTCCAGGCCAGCCTGGGCGCTGTGATGCTGGTTCAGGACGAGGTCGTCAGCCTGACCGGCAAGCTCATTGAGCAGGGCGAATCCGTTGAGCAGAAGGGCCGCCGGCGCGTTGATTCCTTTGTTGATGGACGTAAGAAAGAGACGAAGAATTTGACCAAGCGGGCCGAAAAAAATTGGAACAAGCAGATGGAGACGATTTTGCACCGCGTCAACGTCCCCACCCGCGCCGAAATCAGTTCGCTCAACAACAAAATCACCCGCCTGACGAAGAAAGTTGACGAACTCAAGAAAGAAACAGCCTAAAGCGGTAACTGTTCAAACCGGCGCGGTTTGCTTAGGAATGAGAAGCAATTAACTTTCCCGCTGTAGCCGGTCTCCAGACCGCGCTACCACGGGCACGGTCTGGAGACCGGCCAGAGCAAGTGTAGAAGTTATTTAATCTTCATTTCTTATCGAAAGCAGCGAACATCGGGGCCGACTTTTGTGTCGGCCCCTTTTGGGATTCATGAGGTGAAATAATCATGTCGGAAGAGATTGAAGTTGTAGAAGAGGCGTTGGCTGAGGATAAAAATTCATTGTTGTCCGGTGTGCGCCGGGTGTTGATGGCTGGCGTGGGCGCGATGGCCCTGGCGCAGGATGAGGTTGAGGATTTTGTTAACAAGTTAGTGGAACGGGGCGAGATTGCGGAGAAGGACGGCCGTTCCCTGGTCAAAGATATTTTCGAACGGCGCAAAGAACGGGCGCAAAAAGCGGAAGATGCGCTGGAAAAACGGGTCGAAGGGCTTCTAGATCGCATGAACATCCCCAGCAAGAGCGACATTGATAAATTGAGCAAGAAAATAACATTGTTGGCCGCAAAGGTAGACGAACTCAAGGCCAAGAAGTAGTCAACTGAGAAATCCAATTTCTTGATTCATTCATAGGAGAGGAAACGGCCGTTTCCTCCCCTTTTTTACATCCCCCCCAAATCAGGCTATAATTTTCATGACGCAACGTATCATAAAGGAACAGAATCATGCCTGTCATCAAGCGCTACCCCAACCGAAAATTATACGATACTGAAGCCAAAAAATATATCACCCTTGACGGCATTGCCGCCCTCATTCGAGACGGTCAGGAAGTACAAGTCATTGATCATACCAGCAACGAAGATTTAACCGCGCTGACGCTCTCCCAAATTATCTTTGAAAAAGAAAAGAAAGGGGGCGGTTTTCTGCCTAAATCCGTCTTAACCAGCCTGGTGCAGGCCGGCGGCGATACGATGAATACCTTACGGCGCGGCCTGACCGCCCCCCTGGATTTATTGCGCCAGGTAGATGACGAAATTGAACGGCGGCTGCAAACACTTATCAACAGGGGCGAACTGGCCAAAGAAGAAGGCTTGCAGCTGCGAAATAAGCTAATGGGTTTGGGGCGACGATCCCAAGAGGCGATTGAAGACGAAATTGAGCAGGCGCTCAAAATGCGCGGCGTCCCCAAGCAAGAAGAAATCCAACAACTCAGTCACCAGATCGAATCATTATCGGCCAAATTATATGCGCTGTTGGCCGATGATGACAGTGACTAGCATCATGATTATTCAAGGCCGCCAGACCATCGCCGCTCACTGTGACCAGGTTTGGGCCGTTTTTATGGAGAGCAACCAGATGCTTCCCGCGATAGCCCCTGATTTCAGGTTGTTAGAAGTGATCGGCGAGAACCGTTACCGGGGCGTGTTAAACATCGCTGTTGGCCCACTGCGGGGCGCGTATGAAGGGCGCGTAATAGTTTCAGAAGTTGATACGCCTGTTGGTTTTCGGGTAGATTTTGTGGGGGAGGGACAGCAGGGAGGGGCAGCGGGATACGGCCGTATCCGCCTCATACCGCACAACCAGACCACCCTCATCCAGTACGAAGGCGAAATCGAAGCCGACGGCCAGTTAGCCTCGCTTGCCCCGCGCTTGGTGCAAGCCAATATCAACGCCGTCATCCGGCGATTAATCACCGGTGTCGCACGGGCGCTGGGCGTAGAACCGCCGCCACCAACCCGCGCCGCCTCCCCCTGGGAGACGCAGCCGCGCGCCTTCATCGCGGCCGGGCTGCTAATGGGCGGCGGTCTCATCATCGCTGCCATAATAGGAAAAAAATTGTCGTCCGGCATTGCCAAAGGAAGTGACGCATGAGGTTAGAAAACAAGGCTGTTTTGATCACCGGCGGCGGTTCTGGGATTGGCCGGGCTGCGGCTCTGGTGATGGCGCGGGAAAGGGCCAGGTTAGCCATTGCCGATATTGACGCAGACGGTGGACAGGAAACGGTGCGCCTGGTTCGTGAGCAAGGGGGCGCAGCGGTTTTTGTGGCGACGGATGTTTCCCAGGCGCAAGCGGCAGCCGGGCTAGTAGAGCGGGTAGTAGCCGAATACGGCCGTCTCGACTGCGCCTTCAACAATGCCGGCATCGAAGGTGAACTAGCCCGTACCGCCGATATCACCGAAGCTGATTTTGATCGCATTATTGCCGTTAACCTCAAAGGCGTCTGGCTGTGCTTGAAATACGAAATTCAACAAATGCTCCGACAGGGCGGCGGCGCCATCGTTAACACCGCTTCCGCCGCCGGACTGGTCGGGACGCACAGCATGTCCGTTTACGGAGCCAGCAAGCACGGCGTGGTCGGCTTAACCAAATCAGCGGCGGTGGAATACGCAGGCAAAGGCATCCGTATCAATGCTGTTTGCCCGTCGGTTATTAATACCCCCATGGCCGACCGCACTTTTGCTAAATTTCCAAAATTTGAGCGGGGGATCAAAAACATGAATCCCAGCCACCGCCTGGGCGAAGCAGCCGAGGTTGCCGAAGCCGTCGCCTGGCTTTGTTCCGATGCTGCTTCCTTTGTCACCGGGGCGGCGCTGCCCATTGATGGCGGCTTTACGGCCCAGTAATGAAAGACATTCTCCCTGACGTAGACTCCTGGCTGGCGCAGGACGAGGCTGTCGTTTTGGCGACGGTGGTGCAAACGTGGGGGTCGGCGCCGCGTCAGGCGGGGGCCAAGATGGCTTTTACCGCTGGCGGAGCCATTACCGGCTCGGTAAGCGGCGGCTGTGTAGAAGGGGCGGTCATCGAAGCGGGGCAGGAGATATTACAAACGGGTCAGGCGCAGCTGCTTCATTTTGGCGTGGCTGACGAGACAGCCTGGGATGTGGGGCTGGCTTGCGGCGGCACGATTGAGGTGTTTGTGCAGCGGTTAGACACGGCCGTTTACACCTTCCTCCATTCCCTCATCACCCAAAACCGGGGCGGGGCGGCGGCGACCATCATTCACGGGCCGGGGCTGGGGCAGACGGCGGCGGTTGATCGAGACGGCCGTACCGCCGGAACCTTGGGCGTGGGCCTGGACAAACTAACCCTTCCCGCCGCCCAAACCGCTCGCCAATCGGGACGCCTGCCGCTGACCGGTGAGATTGAACTCTTCGTGGACGTCGTTCAACCTGCGCCAACCCTGGTCATGGTCGGCGGCGTTCATATTGCCATTGCCCTGACCAACCTGGCCAAGACATTGGGCTACCACACGATTGTCGTGGACCCGCGCCGCGCCTTTGGCAGCGAAGCCCGGTTTCCTCATGTAGATAAATTGATTCAAGCCTGGCCGGAAAAGGCGTTTACGCAGATTGAATTGACGGCGGAAACGGCCGTTGCCCTCCTCACCCATGATCCCAAAATTGACGATCCCGCGCTCAAACGCATCCTGCCCAGCCCCGTTTTCTACATCGGCGCGCTGGGCAGTCGCAAAACCCACGCCAAACGGCAGCGGCGCTTAGGCGAAATGGGGTTTGACGAAGCAGCGATTGCCCGCATTCACGGCCCCATCGGGCTGGATATCGGGGCGCGCTCGCCGGAAGAGATTGCCGTGGCAATTATGGCCGAGATCGTCAGGGTGAAAAATGAGGCTTAGTTGGGGCTACAGCGGAAGGGAGTAAGGAACGGGTTTTTCGTTTTCTATCAGGAAGGCTTCGCGCCATTTGCGGACTGAGTTGATGAGCCAGAGGCGTTGGCTGCGGTCTAAATCCGCCTTGGTTATGACCCGTTCCTGAATTTGCCCTTGCGCCAGCAGTTCCCCCCGAAATGTTCCCGCCAGCAGCCCGCTCTCGATGGGCGGCGTCCACAATTGACCGTCTAATGCCACAACGATGTTGGCTGTCGTCGCTTCGGTGATTTCGCCGCGCTCATTCCAGAGAATCACTTCATCGCAGTCGGGACGGCCGTTCCGCGCTTGCTCATATACCTGCCGCTGTGTCGTCTTGTGGTACAGCCAGATATCCCCCGAATTCACCGGTGCAGATGCCAACCCAACGCGCACCGGTACGGGCCAAGCGCCCTGGCTCAGGGGGATTGACTCTACGGTTATCGCGCCATCCTGAGCGATGAGCAGGCGGATTTTTTTTGATGATTGATGATTGATGATTGATGATTGATGATTGATGATTGATGATTGAGCGGCTCTTAATCTTTGATCTTCAATCATCAATCTTTCATACACGGCCGTTTCATCTACCGCCCGTCCAAAATATTCCGCCGACTCCCGCAGTCGGTTCAGATGCGCCCCCAGCAGGAAATAGCCCGCCCCCGGCTGCCACAACAGCGATTCCAACAGGGCGAAAGAGGGCCGTTTCTGCGTTAATACTTTTGTTTTCACCCGACACTCTTCATACTCTTCGGCCGCGTCCGAATCCCAGACAATGCCGCTGCCCACGCCATAATCGGCCGTGCCCGTCAGTTTATCCACGATCACCGTGCGGATCGCCACATTAAATTGCGCTCGCCGTTCCGGCGTAATGAACCCGATCGCCCCGGTGTAGACGCCGCGCGGTTCCGGCTCCAGTTCGTTGATGATTTGCATCGTTCGCACTTTGGGCGCGCCGGTGATGGAAGCGCAGGGGAACATTTTTGCCAGGATGTCGGCCAGCGGCGCCTGGGTGCGCGCCGTCACAGTGGAAGTCATTTGCAGCAGCGTAGGATACCGTTCCACCTTGAACAAGCGGGGGACTTGCACGCTGCCGATTTCGGCTACACGCCCCATGTCGTTGCGGATCATGTCCACAATCATCACATTTTCGGCCCGATTTTTCTCGGAGTGATGCAGCCAGGAGATGTTGGTTTTGTCCTCGGCTAACGTGCGCCCGCGCACGGCTGTTCCCTTCATCGGTTTGCTCAACAACCGATCCTCATCCAGCCGGAAAAATAACTCCGGCGACGCCGAGCAGATGGCGTGGCGGCCTGTGTCCACGTAAGCCGTGTACGCCGCCTGCTGCGCGGCCGTCAAATCGGCGAACAGGGCCAGCTGCTCTCCGGTGAATTCAGTTCGCAAATGGTAGGTGTAATTGACCTGGTAGGTGTATCCGGCGGCAATCTGTTCTTTAATGCGGGCAATGGCGGATAAGTACGCTTCACGGGTGACGGAGGGGCGCCATTGGCCTAACTGGTAATTGGTAATTGGTGATTGGTGATTGGTGATTGGTAACTGGTGATTGGTGATTGGTAATTGGTGATTGGTAACTGGTAATTGGTAATTGGTAACTGGTAATTGGTGATTGGTAACTGGTAATTGGTGATTGGTGATTGGTTGTTGGTAGAGGCCGAACCAAAGGAGGGGCAGGTCGTCCATTGGCGGATGAACGGCTAAATCAAAGGCGGCGGCGGCTTCGTAGGCAATGAATCCGGCGGCGTAAAGGCCCTGGGCGACGGCCGTATCTACCGCCCTCAGCGCCGGCATGACATCTGGGGGGTGAACGGCCGTGATCACCCTGACCGGCTCTTCAAACGTCAACCACCGCCTCCCATCCTGCAAAATCACCCTGCCCAACATAAACCGCAATACCCCCTCTCATCCCTCATTCCTCATCCCTCATTCACACATTCGGCCCCTTATACGCCTGGCCCTGTCCCAGCGAGATAGACCGCTGGAACGCCGCCCAGATGCCGCGCGAGATCACCGTGCGCAGGCCGCCCTTTTCCATGTGATACAGCGCCTCGGCCGTCGTGCCGCCCGGCGATGTCACCTGGTTGCGTAATTCGGCCACGTGCTTGCCTGAGCGCTCGGCAAATTCTACCGAGCCGCGCATTGTTTGGACGACAAGCCGCGTGGCTACATGGCGCGAAAAGCCCATGTGAACCCCGGCGTCAATCATCGCTTCCATCATCATAAACACATAGCCGGGGCCGGAGCCGCTCAACGCCGTCGCCATATCCAGGTAAATCTCCTCATCCACGTGGACTTCTTCCCCCAGGGAACCGAGAATCGCCTGCGCCTGCTGTTTGTGCAGGTCGCTTACTTCCTCCGTCGCCGTCCACACCGTGATCCCCTGGCCGATTTGGGCCGGGGTGTTGGGCATCGCTCGCACAACGGCCGCGTGGGCTGTGCCATCGGCCAATGTTTTGATAGGCGTTCCGGCGATGATGGAAAGCAGCAAATCCTGGCGGCGCAGTTGGCCGCGTATGCTGGGCATGACCACAGGAAGCGACTGCGGTTTAATAGATAAAACCACAACCTGCCCTTTCTCGGCCGCTTCCGCGTTATCCGCTGTCACGTGGATGCCGTGCCGGGTTTGTAAATCATCCAACCGTTTTTGCCAGGGATCGGCGACAATGATTTGGTCTACCTTCACTACTTTTTGGGCTAACAGGCCGCGAATCATCGCTTCGCCCATGACGCCGCCGCCGATAAAAGCGATGGTTTGATTGTTGAACATGATGTTACCTCGTCTTGTCTTGCGCAAACGTTTCTTTTTTCAATGTGACTTCGGCCAGCCGCGCCTTATCCACCTCAATACCCAGGCCAGGGCCGGTGGGGACGGTCATGGCGCTGTCTTCGCTGTTGAGGAAGAACGGCGTGGCAATGTCGTGGTCGTAATAGCGGGAGGTGGCCGAAATGTCGCCAGGCAGGGTGATGCCGGGCAGGGCGGCCAGGGCCAACTGCGCCGCCCGGCCCACACCGGTTTCTAACATACCGCCAACCCATACACCAATGCCCGCCGCCCGGCCTAAATCATGAATTTGCCGCGCTTCGGTCCAGCCGCTGACGCGGGTGGGTTTGATGTTGATGATGTCGCAGGCGTTCAGGGCCAGGGCCAGGCGCGTGTCGCCGGTGGAATGGATGCTTTCGTCCAGGCACAGGGGCGTTTTGATTTGGGGCTGTAACCGGCTGTGGTCGTAAATGTCGGTATAGCCCAGCGGCTGTTCGATCATGAGTAAATCCAGGTCGTCCATGGCCTGGAAGAGGGGGGCGTCGTCGAGCCGGTAAGCGGAGTTGGCGTCGAGCATGATGGGGATGCCGGGAAACGCTTCGCGGGCGGCGCGGGCCAGGTCGAGGTCACGGCCGGGTTTGATTTTGAGTTTGATACGGCCGTATCCTTCCCCCAAGCGTTTCTCAATCACGGCCAGCGTATCTTGAATCGTCGGCTGGATGCCGATGCTGACGCCGACCTTGACCCGCGCTTTTGGCCCTTCCGGGTAAGGCCCGGCCAGCTTTTGAGCGAAAGAGAGTCCATCCCGCTGCGCCGTGATGTCCCAGGCGGCCTGGTCAACCGCCGCTTTTGCCAGCGGATGGCCGCGCACAGAAGACATCCAGCCCACCACATCTTCCGGTTCCTGTAAATTTTTACCCAGGATGGCGGGAATGAGGAAGTCGGTGAGGATATGCCAGGCGGTGACGGCCGTTTCATAACTGTAGCCGGGATCATTCGTGGCCACACATTCGCCCCAACCGGACAACCCTTCACTGTGCAGCGTCAAAATGAGACAATCGCGCTGTAACTGCGTGCCAAAACTGGTGCCGAAAGGGGCAACCAGCGGCATACTGATGTAATACAGGTCAACACGTTCAATATTCATGCCGCCTATTGTATAAGAGGCGGGCCGGTTCACCAATTTCTGCGGGGGCAGACCTGCGAGGTTTCCGGAAACCTCGCAGGTCTCAGACACATACCAATTTCTGTATTCATTGTGCGGAGTCGCGGATGTCGGCCGTTACTTGCATCTCGCCGGCGTTGGCAAAGACCAGGGTGATTGGGTAGCTGTCGCCGAGGGCGAAAGCGGCCGTCTTGCCCAGGCACATCACATGCATCCCGCCGGCCTTGAGTTCTACCGTTTCCCCGGCCGGCACAGTAATTTGGCCGCCATCAACCGGCCGCATCCCCATTACGTCATTCTCTTTCATGTACATCTCGTGCAGTTCGGCCGCGGCGCAGGCGTCAGTGCGGACTTCAAGCAAGGCGTCATCTTCGGCGCTGTTGTTTACCAGCTTCATATAAAAAGCGCCGTTTTGCGCCGCCGCGGGCGAGTTACGCCCCCACACGTTTTGGACTTCGAGTTTGCCGGGCGCTTCTGGCGGCGATGCGGTGCAGGCGGCCAACAAGATGAACGCCAGCGACAAGATAAGCGTCAAGTTTTTTCCATGTTTCATGCTTCTACTCCTTTTTTGTTGTTTGTAAGAGAATGGCTCCGGTACATTTGAGGGGGTGTTGTGTGGCGAGTTGTTAATATCACAAAATATAACGTAAATTAACATACACGTCGGGATTAGTCAAGATGAGAGCAGACCTGCGAGGTTTTGGAAACCTCGCAGGTCTGCAAGTCTAACGCTATAATTGCCCCGTCTCGTTCGCTCAATCTACAAGGAAAGAGAGTCGCTATGACACCCCAACAATTCGTTGCCAAATGGAGCAAGATTCAGCAAAAGGAAACGGCCGTTTCCCAATCCCACTTCAACGACATCTGCCAGCTCGTCGGACATAAGCCCCCTATCGAACACGATCCCGGCGGGCAGGAGTTCTCCTTCGAGGCCCAAACCGTCAAACCCGACGGCGGTAAAGGGTTTGCCGACGTCTTTTACCGCGACCATTTCATCTGGGAATACAAAGGGCCGCACAAAGATTTAGACCGCGCCTACCGCCAGCTCCAGTTGTACCGCGAAGCGCTCCACAACCCGCCCCTGCTCATCACCAGCGACATCCACACCATCCACATTTACACCAACTTCACCAACTATCCCACCATCCGCCATACCATCGCCTTTGACGCTATTTTAGACGGCAGCGGCGTCGAAAAACTGCGCTGGGCCTTCTTTACGCCGGAAAAATTCACGCCGGAGAAAACCAAAGCCAACATCACCAAAGCCACCGCCGCCACCCTCCTGGCCGTGGCCGAGCAGATGAAAAAGCACCGCGACATATTGGGCGTGGGCGCCTACAGCAATGAGCAGTTGGCCCATTTCCTGGTACGGCTGCTCTTCGCCCTGTTTGCCGAGGATATGGGGCTGCTGCCCGACAATTTGTTCACCCAGATTGTGCGCGCGCGCGGCGGCAGTTACGCCGATTTGCAGCCCACGCTGCGCGAACTGTTCGCCAAAATGCGCGATGGCGGCACGTTTGGCCTGTGGCGCATCCGCCATTTTAACGGCACGCTGTTTGATGATGATTTTGTGCCCGCCATCCCCCACGATTTGGGGCGGGCGCTGCTGGGAGCGGCCGAGCAGGATTGGGCGCAGGTGGACCCCTCCATTTTTGGCACGTTGTTTGAGCGGGTGATTGACGAGGGCAAGCGGGCGCAGTTGGGGGCGCATTACACCAGTGAGAGTGACATCATGCTCATCGTGGAGCCGGTGTTGATGGAACCGCTGCGGCGACAATGGGATGCGGCGCGGCGCGAATCCCAGACCTGCGAGGTTTCCAAAACCTCGCAGGTCTTGACTGAGTTCGCCGCCGAACTCGCCAGCATCCGCGTCCTCGACCCGGCCTGTGGCAGCGGCGCCTTCCTTTACCTGGCCCTGCGCGAACTGCTGGATTTGCAAAAAGAGGTCATCGCCTACGCCGCGCGTAAGGGACTGCCGCCGATTGAGTTGAGCGTCAGCCCAGAGCAGTTGGTCGGCATCGAGATCAACCCCTACGCCCATGAACTGGCCCAGATTACGGCCTGGATCGGCTATCTGCAATGGCGCAACGAAAACGGCTTTGGCGAGATGGCCGACCCCATCCTGCGCCCGCTGCATAACATCCAGCGGATGGATGCCATCCTGGCCTACAACGATGACGGCAACCCGGTTGAACCGGAATGGCCCGCCGCCGATGTCATCATTGGCAATCCGCCGTTCCTCGGCGGCAACAAAATCCGGCAGGAATTGGGCGATGAGACGGTGGACAGCCTGTTCCGATTGTACGATGGGCGCGTACCTGCTTTTGCCGATTTGGTTTGTTACTGGTTTGAAAAAGCGCGGGCGCAAATTGAAAGCGGCGCTGGCAAACGCGCCGGATTGATTGCTACTAATTCGATTCGTGGCGGCGCTAACCGCGAAGTGTTGAAACGCGTCAAGGAAAGCGGCGATATTTTCATGGCATGGAGCGACAACCCCTGGATTTTGGATGGGGCGGCCGTTCGTGTTTCGATTGTTGCATTTGACGACAACGCACAACAACAAAAGACTTTAGACGGCAAAAGTGTCATGTCAATCAATCCTGACCTGACTTCTTCAGCCGATGTCTCCAAAGCAACTCCGCTTGAAGAAAGTGCAGGCATTTGTTTTATGGGGCCATCTGCAAAAGGCCCGTTCGATATTGATTTTTCCATTGCCAAGCCGATGCTAAATAGCAGCTTGAATCCAAACGGGCAGCCAAACTCTAATGTCGTTCGCCTTGTAGCAAGTGCTGTTGATTTAGTTCAAAGGTCACGGAATAAATACACGATTGATTTTTCTTCAATGCCCCTTGAGGAAGCAAAGCAGTACGAACTTCCTTTTGAATACGTCGAGAAACATGTTTTGCCTGTCCGTTCAAAGAAACGTGGGGCATTGAAAGAACGGTGGTGGCAGTACGGCCGTCCAAGAGTAGACATGCGGATTACCATGAAAGGCTTGAAAAAGTACATTGTTACCCCAGGAGTGGCAAAGCACCGGATTTTTGTTTGGAAGGATGCAAATGTTCTATCCAATCAAGGAACGTTGGTTTTTGCCCGTGAGGATGACTACTTCTTTGGCGTTTTGCATTCACGGCCGCACGAAATCTGGGCGCTGCGGCTGGGGACGTGGCTGGGCAAAGGCAACGATCCTCGCTACACGCCCACCACCACTTTTGAAACCTTCTCCTTCCCCTGGCCGCCGGGGCAGGAGCCGCCGGAAACCCACCCCCAAGTCGCCGCCATCGCCAAATGGGCGCGGGCGTTGGTTCAGTGGCGGGATGCCTGGCTCAATCCGCCGCCGCCGCCGGCCGGGGTCATTGACGTGGCCTACGCCAAGCGGCTCAAAGCGCGCACGCTGACCAATTTGTACAATGGGCTGGTTTACTACCGCAGCGCCAGACCTGCGAGGTTTTCGGAAACCTCGCAGGTCTCGCCCCGACCCTGGGACGAAGCCCAATTCCGCAAAGTCACCCGCGGTTCGGCCGCCCGCGCCGAGGTTCAGGAGCTGGATGATATTCACACGGCGCTGGACAACGCGGTGTTAGACGCTTACGGTTGGCCGCATGAGTTGACGGATGAGGAAATTCTGGAGCGGCTGCTGGCGTTGAATTTAAGTCGGGCCTAGACCTGCGAGGTTTTCAAAACCTCGCAGGTCTTGAGGGAGAAGACTACCAATGAGTACCAAGCTACAATTAAATACCTACTACCACGTTTACCAGCGTGGCAATAACCGCCAAACCATCTTTTTCAAGCGGGAGAATTATCTGCACTTTATGCGGTTGTATGCCAAATACATTGCGCCGATTGCAGCCACGTATGCTTATAGCTTACTGCCCAATCACGGGCATTTTGCGATTCGTACCTTTAGCGAAGCAGAGCAAAGGGCGTATTACGAGAAGACCTGCGAGGAGACCTGCGAGGTTTCCAAAACCTCGCAGGTCTCGCCGTTCAAGTTCAAGGAACCATCACGCCAGTTCTCCCATTTGTTCAATGCTTACGCCAAAGGCATTAACAAACAGGAAAAGCGCACAGGTGGCTTGTACGAAGGGCGATTTGGCCGCAAACCCGTCACCACTGACCGCTATTTCTACAACCTCATCACCTACATCCACCGCAATCCGCAAAAGCACGGCTTTGTAGACGATTTTCGCGATTGGCCGTACTCTTCCTACCATGCCATTCTGTCGGATAAACCAACGCGGGTGGAGCGAACGGCCGTTCTCGACTGGTTCGGCGGCGGTGACAACTTCATTGAAATTCACCAAACCGACCCCGACGAGCGGCCGATGGTCCATTTGCTGGATGATGATCTGTAGACCCGACCTAATCAATCTATGACCCATTCGCCTGAGGCCACAACCCGTTTATCACGATGGCATTACCTCATCGTTTTTGCCCTGTTTTTTGGCGCTGGCTGGCTGTTTATGGCCTGGTTCCAGGGAGTGTTCCCGGACAATTATTGGCCGCTGGGGGTGGATGTGTACCCGCGCTGGGCGGGGACCCGCGCCTTTTGGCAGGGCGAGTCGCCTTATTCGGCGGCGGTGGATGCGGTGACACAGGGGTATATTTATGGGCGAACGGCCGTTCCCGGCGAAGATACCTTTGGCTATTACTATCCGGCCTATGCCAGCGTTGTGTTGGCCCCGTTGGCCCTGCTGCCGGCCCCAACTGCCGCCGTCGTCTGGCCAGCCCTGATGTGGGCCGTGCTGGGCGTCATCGCCTTCGCCATGATCGAACTCCTGCCGCCCCGCGCCTCCCCCTGGCTGTGGGCGGCGCTGCTGCTGTCGCTGTTCCTCTTTCGCCCGGCGCTGTTGACCATCATCAATGGGCAGTACGGCCTCTTCATTCTGGCCCTGTGGGGGCTGGCCTGGTGGCTGATCGCGCATAAAAGAGAGGGGGCGGCCGGTGTTTTGTTGGCCCTGGCAACTATCAAACCCTCATTGAGCCTGCTGCCGACGCTGTTTTTGCTGCTGTGGGCGTTGGCCCGACGCCGCTCCAAACTGATTATTTCCTTCACGGCGGCCATGAGTGCGCTGCTGCTCATCTCATTTGTCCAAATCGGTTGGTGGGCGCCCGATTTTTTAGCCGAACTGGGCGAATACAACCGTGATTTAGGCACCTGGAAGCCGGCCGATGTGGCCACGCTGCCGGGGATCATCTGGCTGGTTGAAGCGGTCATTCTTGTTGTGTTGGGCATCAGGCAGGCAGTGCGGCGCAAGGATGATTTTCCGGAGACGTTATTTTGGGGCGGTATCTTTTTGAATTTGCTGCTGACGCCGCACACGCTGGAATACGATCTGGTCGTGGCGCTGCTGCCACTGATTGGACATATCCCCGACTACTTCAGTTCGCGGTGGCGGGCGGCGGGCTGGCTGCTGTTGTTTTGGCTGCCCTGGCTTTCCTGGCTGGCCCTGTTGGTTGTGGGCGTGCCTACGGAAATTTGGTGGCGGGCAGTGTGGATGTTTTATCCGCAGACGCTGCTGCTGGCGTTGAGTTGGGCGCATCGTCGTTAGTCATTACAAGTTTTGGAAGCCTATCCCCCCTCTGCTAAAATGGGAGGGATAACAGATATGAACACGCAAAAAATTCGTACCATATACACAATTTCCCTCGTTTTTTTAGATGCGGCCCTGATTGCTGTTGCTTTTGTGCTTGCTTACCAACTACGCGTGCGGCTTCCCTGGCCGGATGAACTGGCTAATCAAGCGCCGCTCTCAGGTTATGCCGGGTTACTGGTTGTTCAAGTTGTGACGATCGTAACGGCGTTAGCTTTTTTCCGTCTTTATTACATCCCCCGTTCAATTTCCCGTGTAGACCAGCTTTATGATGTGTTTACGGCCGTTACCGTCGGCGCCCTCATGGCCGTGGCCATTGCCACCTTTATATTTAAGGGTAACGATGCTATTTTAGATTTCCCGCGCGCGATGACCATTTATAGCTGGCTTTTTTCCATCATCCTGATTATGTTTGGACGGGTTTTGCACCGGCTGGCGCGCGCCTGGCTGCGACAGCGCGGCATTGGGGAGGATCGGCTGCTGTTAGTCGGCAGCGGCGAGATGGCGCGCATCATTCTTCAGCGGATATTGTGGTCGCCGCAGTTGGGTTATGATTTGGTAGGCGTCATCAACGGCTCGGATGAAAAAGAACTGCTGGGTATCCCTATTCTGGGGACGCCGGAAGATTTGCCGCGGTTAATCGAAGATCGGTCTATTGATGAGGTCATTATCGCCATTCCCGAAAAGGGGCATCGGGAAACGGTGCGTGTTATCAATTATTGTGAGCGTGGCCGGGTTTCTATCAAAATATTCCCGGATGTTTTCCAATTTGTCACCAATAATGCCAGCATTGACGAACTGGGGGGCTTGCCGTTATTGTCGGTACGCGACTACGCGCTGCGTGGCTACTTGCTTATTTTTAAGCGGCTTATTGACCTGGTCGGTTCTCTGGTTGGGTTGATTTTCCTGTCGCCGTTAATGTTGTTGATCGCCATCGCCATTAAGTTGGAATCGCCCGGCCCGGTCTTCTTTGTACAGGAGCGCATGGGACTTGATGGCAAGCCTTTTATGATGTTGAAGTTTCGTTCTATGCGTAAAGATGCGGAAAAGGATGGCCCTGGTTGGACAACAGACAATGATCCCCGCCAGACTCGATTGGGGGCGCTTTTACGTAAGATCGAGATGGATGAAGTGCCTAATTTGATTAATGTGTTTTTGGGGGAGATGAGTCTGGTTGGCCCGCGCCCGGAACAGGCGCATTATGTTGAGCAATTTCGTAAGATTGTGCCGCATTACATGGAACGCCACCGGGAGAAAGGGGGGATGACGGGTTGGGCGCAGGTGAATGGGCTGCGCGGTGACACGTCTATCACAGAGCGCACGAAGTATGATTTGTGGTATTCGGAGAACTGGTCTGTCTGGCTGGATTTGAAGATTGTGATTCGGCAGATATGGCAGATTTTTGAGCGGAAGAATGAACAGCGGGCCGGGGAGGATATTCGTCCTTCCGAAGTGATGGCGGAGCCGGGGGTGGCGACGGCCGTTAATGGCTCGGTTCTAGATGAGACGGATTATATTGATAGGATTGCATCCCCTACCGGCGTTGAAAAACATTAGCTTTGGCTGCTCATAAAAATCTAACACGAATCTAATTTGACGCTGGTTTGTCAGCATGATATGATATTTTATACCTAATGTTAGCACTCTATTATCGAGAGTGCTAATTTACTTCTTTAAGGAATGAGAATTAATGGGCAGAATCTGTTATTGGTTATTAGTTATTGCTTGAGTAACCAATAACTAATAACGCTTATCTGAAACGGGTAGGTTATTTAAGCGCCATTCCTAAGCTCGACTTTGTACATTCCTAACAGATTGCTTCCAAACCGTACTCGACCGCGTGGGTTTGTATTCAAATAATATTTGCATGTCACTCTTTTTATGCGATGTTCAAATATTCGTACTCGAGTAAAGTTGCATTGA
>JAJRYT010000003.1 GCA_024275635.1 Chloroflexota bacterium
GAGCAAAATGTGACAAATTGTTAACAACGATATTGGGAAACTGAACGATAGGTAAGCGCATGAGTCACTCCTTTTCATCAGGATATGACTATTGTACGCTAATTGCCCCTATCTTTTCGTTCCCATCGCAAAACTCAAGTCATTAGTTAAATAAATAGCCTGCTTGCTTCTGGCTGACTCGTACAAGGCTAATACCGTTTGCACGTGATGGCGTGTTTCCGCCAGGGACAGATAAGGAGGCCGGTTATCTAAAATAGCAGCGTGCATATCCTCCACCTCACCCAGATATAATGCTTTCTCTGGCACAGGGATCTCTTCAACCGTGTCGTCGGGATGATGGAAAAGCAGTTGGCGCGCGCCCTTGTTCAGGCCGGTAAACGGCCGATTCAGCGACAACCGCCCTTTCGTTCCCAACACCTCGGCCCAGGTATAAAACGGAGCGCGAAAAGCGCTGCTAATTTGGGCAACACGACCACTGCCGTCATTGCCATAATGTAACTGCCCGCTAAATGATTCCTCCACGTTGGAACGGCCTAGCCATTGATCGCCCCAAACCCAGGTCGGCGGCGCGCCCATGATGAATTGGGCAAAACTCACCGGGTAAACACCCACATCCCACAAACTGCCGCCGCCAAATTCGGGAACCAGACGGATGTTTTCGGGATTTTCCAGCGGGAATTGGAAGGTGGAGCGCGCCAGGAGAATATCGCCAAGACGGCCGTTCCGGACCCATTCCCCGGCAATTTTCGTTTGCGGATGGTGGCGGTACATGAACGCTTCCGCGAGGCGCATACCGGTTTGTTGGGAAACGGCCGTCATCTCGTCCACTTCGGCCAATGATAGAGCAAACGGCTTCTCGCACAACACATGCTTCCCCTGCTGCATCGCATAAATCGCCCATTTTGCGTGTAAATGGTTGGGTAAGCCGATATACACGGCATCCACCGCATCCGACTCCAGCAGCGCCTCATAGCTGGCAAATGCCTGAGGAATTTCCCATTGGGCCGCATAGGAGTCGACTCTGGCCTTATTCCGGCTGGCCACGGCTGCCAACGCGCCCCGGCGCGACGCCCGAATCGCAGGAATCAAGCGCCGGTTAATGTTAGCCGTAGAAAGTAAGCCCCAACGAATTTTATCCATCAAATTCCTCCATTCGACCATTCGACATTCAATTTAGACAAAAAAGCCCCCTGCCATAAATTCCTGACAGGAGGCTCTTTCAGTTAGCCAGGCATTGGCGGCTTGTATTTTCAGGGTTGCCGCGTTGGGGAAGGCCCTGAAATTTGCCTTACGACGGCATAAGGCAAACTATACAGGTGTCATTGCGACCGGAGGGAGAAATCTTTCTTATTGCCTTGGGTGGTCAAGATTTCTCCTCGCTCCGCTCGTCGAAATGACAAAGACCTATACAGTTACAATTTATGGCATGGTTCAAAACTCGGTTTTGCATCTTTACAAATCGGCTTTGCGTTCGGCCATCGCTGTGCATTGCAAATGCACGGCGGAGACAAAAAACCCGTTGAAAACGGGTTGAAATGCGCTCAAACCGGGTCTTTAGTATTAGATGTGGATTTCCAATCCACATCTAATTGTAAAGATGATTTTGTCAAAAATGAACCACGCCCAATTTATCTATCAATCGTCAACTTCTTATAAGTGGGTTCATACATATACGACTTCACGTAGGCCAGCAAATCATCCGGGCGAGGAACAGCCGCCAGCCCCTGTTGGTAAGCAACTTCGGCTACCGATAAGGCTATCGCTGATGACACGCTGCGAATGGCCTGAAGCGGCGGATAGACGCGGCCCAAATCCAAGTCCTTTTCTGACACTTCTTTTGCCAATGTTTTAGCCGCTACCATGAACATTTCATCTGTTACGCGGTGCGACTTAACCGCACAGACGCCCAGGCCAACGCCGGGGAAAATATAGGCATTATTACCCTGCCCCGACACGTAAGTCTTTCCATTGTACTCGACCGGGTCAAACGGGCTTCCGCTGGCAAAAATGGCGCGTCCATTTGTCCAGGTATAGGCTTCTTCGGCCGTACATTCTGCTTTGGATGTGGGATTGGAAAGCGCAAAAATGATTGGTATCTCGTTGTATTCGGCCATGCGCCCAACAATTTCCTTTGTGAAGGCGTGTGCCTGACCAGAAACACCAATCAGCGCTGTAGGTTTAAGCGATTCAACGGCCGTTAACAAATCTTTCACCGGCGCGTGTTCATGCGCATAAGCTAATTTATGATGCGCCAGGTCGGTACGGCTTTTCACCACCAGCCCGCGCGAATCAACAAACCAGCAGTTAGCGCGCGCTTCAGCTTCCGAAAGACCCTCTTCTTGCATAGCCGACACAATGAGATCGCCAATCCCAATCCCCGCTTCGCCAGCGCCCATAAACAAGATAGTTTGATCTTTAAGCTGGCCGCCAGTCAGACGCAGAGCCGAGTATAAACCGGCCAGAGTCACACTGGCTGTGCCCTGCACATCATCATTAAAAGTACAGGCCCGGTCGCGGTATTTTTCTAAAAGCCGGAAAGCGTTGATGTTAGCAAAATCCTCAAACTGGATGAGGGTATGGGGATAACGGGCTTGAACGGCCGTGATCAATTCCTCAACCAATTCATCATACGCCTCACCGCGCAAGCGAGGCTGCTTCAGGCCAATATAGAGGGGGTCATTGATAAGCGTTTCGTTATTCGTTCCCACGTCTAGCGTAATCGGTAATGTTGTGGCCGGATGAATCCCCGCGCAAGCCGTATACAAAGACAGCTTGCCTACTGGAATACCCATCCCATTGGCGCCCAAATCACCGAGGCCCAGGATGCGTTCCCCATCTGTCAGCACAATCACACGTACATCATCATGCGGCCAATTCTCCAGAATTGACGCGATATTCCCTTTGTCATTTGCCGAAATAAACAAGCCGCGCGGCTGGCGAAAAATATGCCCATATTCCTGGCACGCCTGACCGACTGTTGGTGTGTAAATAATGGGCATCATCTTATCTATATTGTCTACCACCACCCGGTAAAACAGGTTTTCATTCCGACTTGAGAGGGCGTTTAACATGATATAACGTTCCAGGTCGTCAGGTTTTCGTGCAAAATTTTCAAGAACACGCTGAACTTGTTCCGCCTGGGTAAATACGCGGGGCGGCAGCAGGCCCCTTAATCCCAGTTCGTCCCGCGCTTCTTCAGAAAATGCGGTTCCGTAGTTTCGCAGCGGATCATGCAGTAAATTAATACCTTTAGAAATTTTTTTTGTGGGGGGATTATCATCGTCTTGCGACATAAATTGCTCCTTCAAGGATTGAGTTAGTACCTTTTTAATGAAATTCTTGTTTTGTGTACAAGATCTTTTTTGACATGAATTTCACGAATGGCACGAATTAGACGGTTTTAATTCGTGCCATTCGTGAAATTCGTGTCGAAATCTTCTCTGGCTTATCCAGGTTAGGCATTCATGAACTATAGTTGTGATGTCTATTTTAAGTAGAAATTCGGCTGTTAAGGCCTTCAGCACTATACCCCCAGGTTTTTACCACGAATAGTTTAGATCGGCATATGAATCATATGATTTTCGTCAGGTTTCGGCCGTTTTCTGCTTTGCCATTTGTCCCCATCCCCAAATAACTAACCCTAAGGCAATGAGCATTAAAGCCACGATTAGCAAGAATGTATCATGTAAACCGCCCACCTGGGCAGCGGCGGCGGCGGTCGTCGCCCCACCCGGCAGTGGGTTGCCTTGTAACGCAATGGCGCGGCTGGCCCATACGGCCCCCAGCAGGGCGATGCCGGTTGTTTGCCCCAATGTACGGCTGATGGCTAACAGCCCGGAAGCAATTCCCAGGCTCTGCCGGGGAACCGATCCCATGACGGCGCTGTTGTTGGGGGATTGAAACAACCCCATGCCAATACCTACCGGCAGCAGGCGCGCAACATACCCCAGTCCGGTTATCTGCTCATTAAGTGTGCTCATGGCGAAGTAACCCAGGGCTAAGGCGACCAGCCCGGCAGCGGTTAACGGCCGTGTTCCCCACCGGTCCGACAAACTCCCGGAAATAGGGGCGACAACGCCCAGGAACAAGGGCACAATGCCCATCAGCAGTCCCACCTGGCGCGGCGCGAAGCCCAGCACGTTTTCCAGGTAAAAAGGCATTAAAATCACAGTCCCGGAAATGGCTACAAACGTCATCAGCCCGGTCGCCAGATTGATGCTGAATGATCGGTTGGCGAACAAATGCAGCTCGATCATTGGCTGTGGCGCGCGATTTTCGATAAGCACAAAGAGAATCAGAAAGAACAGGCCAGCGGCAAAGAGGAGTAAAACGGCCGTGTCCCCAAATCCACGCTGCTGCCCCCAGGTTAACCCTAACAACAAAGCCAGCAAACTCACGAACAAGGCGGCGGCTCCGCCAAAATCAAAGCGTTGTTGCCCCGATGGTTTGACGGCCGGGATAAAACGCAGCGTGAGCAGCGTGCCGATAACGCCAATGGGTAAATTGACAAAAAATATCCAATGCCAGGAAAATTTGTCAAGGATCAGCCCGCCTAACGTTGGCCCCACCACAATGCCCACCGAAAGGAATGTGCCGCTGATGCCCAGCGCCCGGCCTCGTTCGTGGGGCGGGAACGATTCGGTGACGATGGCCATGCCCAGCGCCAACAGCATCGCGCCGCCTACCGCCTGGATGACCCGAAATCCAATCAGCCAATAAACGGTGGGCGCTAACCCGCACAGCACGGAACCGAGCGTAAAGATGATGAAGCCGGCGGCGTAGATTGGTTTCTTGCCGATCATGTCACCCAGCCGCCCCAGACTTAACATGAGGGTTGCCAGTGTGAGCAGGTAGGCTAACACGACCCACTGGATAGTCGCAAAGTCGGTTTGTAAATTGCGTACCAGGGTGGGTAGGGCGACGTTGACGATGTTGCCGTCAATGGTGGTCATGAGGATGCCGGCGGCAACGGCCGTCATCACCAACCATTTGCGACTGTAATCAGTAGGTATCGTGGTCATCTCAATTTCCTGGCCGTTCGTTAGGCGCGGCGGCTGATGCGCGGCGGCGGCGCAGCCGCCAGACCAGCGCTAAAGTCAACAACAGCAAGCCCAGTCCACAGCAAAGCAAAATGGCAACGGTTCCCCAGACAGCCCATATAGGATTGTAGCCATTCAAGGGCGGCCCTGGCTCAAATGGTGTGGGTGTAATTTGGGAAACGGCCGTTGCCGGGGCTCTTGTGGCTGGTGAAGATGGCGGTGGGGTGGGAGCAGTCGTACCGACGCCAAACGGCGTTGGCGACGGCCGAAACGTCGGCAGCGGCCAGGGCGTCGGCGTCATAAAATCCCCCGGTTCCAGTCCCAGCCAGACCGACCAGCCCGCTTCAAATTCTCCCGGCGTCAGACCAAGCGCGGCCATAAACGCCGCCGTTGTCGTCTGCCCTGACTTGTAGGCCGCCAGCAAATCAGCCAGCCCATCTTGTCAATGCGCTTCCACCAGGTACGTCACCGCACTCAGCGCTTCGGCATAGGCCAGCCGCGTCCGCGCTTCATTGGAAAACCCAAACCCGCGCTCCAGCTTAGACAGCGATAATAGTTCGTCCTGTTTGGCCGCCCGTTCCACCTGGCGCAGCGTATCCTGGTGCGCGCCAAACTCATTAAACTGGGCCACCCCTTCATCCAACCAGGTTGGCGGCGCGCTGCCTCGGTGAAACGTCACCTGAGCAAAATAAAGATGCGACACCTCATGGGGCACGACATCATTCAACCATCGTTCCTGGGATCCATACGCCGAGACAATCTGCGCTGTTACGCCCTGGTTGGGAAACGCCTGTCCGCCGATAAATTCACTCACCACCCCGTTCCATTCAGCAAATTCTGCAAAATTGTTATAAATGAGAATACGTATCTGGAAATCCAGATCAGCCTGGAACAAATCGCGCTGTAAAATGACTGCCTCGCTGGCAATTTCAAACACCCGCTCGCCAAACGAATCGGGCCGGTCATGCCACCAGACGGCAATTGCTTCGTTTTCGCGGCGGCGCCAATCGTAGCGCGTATCTTCATAGCGGACGGTCATTTCATCGCTAACGGCCGTATTTCCCGCCGCATCCGTCACCTCCCAATGGTAGATAACGGCCGCCCCCGGAATCGTACCCGCGCTGGTGTCCCAGACATAGTTTAGCTCAAGCTGGTTAGCCGGACTCACTTCTACCTCTCCCCGTGTGATGCTGTTGGAGGAAAACTCATTGCGTAGATG
This sequence comes from Chloroflexota bacterium, assembly GCA_024275635.1. Lineage (GTDB taxonomy): Bacteria > Chloroflexota > Anaerolineae > Promineifilales > Promineifilaceae > JACKCC01. Next base: position 6,259 of record JAJRYT010000003.1, read on the forward strand.
AAATACCAGGGTTGCACGCGTGATCTTCCCGGCGCGGCTGGAAACGGCCGTCTTAAACGTCAAATCGGTGGGGAAATGATTGTCGGTACTGAAAGATTCAAACGTAATGGCTTCTTGCGCCGCTGTCGTTGGGCCGCTGACTGTTAACCACAAAACCAACACAAGATACAAGATAAATGTTTGTAAGCGATTCATAATGATATCCGTTTACCTGATTGTTGCGTAAGTGTAGCTCGAACTGCTGTACCAGGCTAAGGAACCGCTCATAAACAACTTTATCCTCCCGGAGGTTCGCAACCTCCGGGAGGATTCTCTCATAATTTGACATATTTCCTCCTACCCGGCTATAATTAAGATGTCCCATAATTCAAGATTAGGTTTCATAATACGCAACAAATTGGGATTGTAAGCAGCGAACTTATTTATGTCTTCATCAGCTAACCCGACAACGCCACCGGTGCAATCTATCCAACGGGCTGTGGCTATTATGCGCTGTTTTACGGAAGCCGAACCAGAACTGGGGGTCACCGAGCTGAGCAAACGTCTCAATTTACACAAAAGCACAGTTTCCCGCATGTTGACAACGCTGCAGCAGGAGCGTCTGGTAGATAAAAATCCGGAGACAGGCAAATATCGCTTGGGGTTGGGGCTGATCAGCCTGGCCGGGGTGGCGCTGGGTCGTTTGAATGCGCGGGCCGCGGCCCAGCCTTACCTGAACGATCTGGTGGAGACGACGCGGGAAACGGTGAATGTAGCCGTTTTGGACCGGGGGGAGTGTGTCAACATCGAGCGCGCTTTTAGCCCCCAGCCGATCCGCTACATGGGCTGGATTGGACGGCGCACGCCGCTGCATTGCACGGCCAGCGGCAAGGCGCTGCTGGCAGGATTGACGGCCGAAGAGCGCACGGCCGTTCTTCCCACCCCGCTCCCCGCTTACACGCCCAAAACAATCACTGACATGAATATATTGACCCAATCATTGGCACAGATTGACCGGCAAGGCTACGCCATTGTAAACGAGGAATATGAGGCCGGATTTAGTTCGATAGCCGCGCCTATTCGCAACCATTTAGGCCAGGTCATGGCCACGTTGGCTATTTCGGGGCCAACGTACCGCCTGGAAGGAGAAACCATCACAACTTTTATCACGCCGCTGCTGCAAATGACGCGGCAGATTTCGGCTGATTTAGGATATAGAGTCATGTAACGAAGTGGCGAAGTAGCGAAAATCACTTTGCCACTCCGCTACTTCGCCAAATTCACTTCAATGGAGGAGCAATATGAAACATCGTCGTAACCGCGTGAAGAAGCATAGAAGCCAGGCCGAAACGGCCGTTTCCCTACCCAACATCCCGCGCATTCAGCCGCAAATGACCATGCTGTCACGCGAGGATCGCCTGCGGCTGCATCGGGCATCCTGTGAGATTTTGCGCCGCACCGGCGTAGATGTGTTCAGCGAAGAGGCGTTGGAACTGCTGCGGCAGGGCGGCGCCGCCGTCTCTGGCGAGCGGGTCAAAATCTCGCCATCGCTGGTGGAATGGGCGTTGGCGTCGGCCCCCAGTTCGTTTAATTTGTACTACCGGGGGTCGGAGGAAACGGCCGTTAAACTGGACGGCCAACACATCTACTTCGGCCCCGGCTCCGACACCTTCCGCTACCTGGATCCGCGCACCGGGGAACGCCGCAATTTTACCCTGGCCGACGTCGCCGCCACCATTCGCTTGTGCGACGCTCTGCCCGAAATCGGCTTCCTGATGTCCGTCGGCGTCCCCCGCGACGTGCCCACTGAACGTTACTTCCGCTATCAATACGCCACCCTCCTGAAAAACAGCGTCAAACCCATCGTCGTTGTCTGCAACGACCTGGCCGACATGGAAGCCATCGCCGCCATGGCCGCGGCAACAATGGGCGGCATGGATAAACTCTCCCAATGCCCCAACATTTTGCTTTACTCCGAGCCATCCACGCCGCTGCAACATTCCCTGGAAGCCGTCGAAAAATTACTCTTCTGCGCCGAACACGCTATTCCCGTCACCCATTCGCCGGCCCCGATGATTGGCGGCACAGCTCCCAGCACAATTGCCGGGGCGGTGGCTCTGGGCAACGCCGAGATGTTGAGCGGTCTGGTCATGCACCAGCTAAAAAATCCGGGCGCGCCCTTCCTGTACGGACACGGCGTTCATCATTTGGATATGAAAACGATGATCAGCGTTTATGGCGCGCCGGAATTCCAGTTGGCGCGGGTGATGGCCGGGGAAATGGGGCAGTTCTACAGTTTGCCGGTCTGGGGCTACACCGGCCACAGCGACAGCAAGGTAGTGGATGGGCAGGCGGCGGCCGACGCGCAGTTTTCGGCGCTGGTCGCCCTGATGTCCAAGACCCATCTCAATCATGATGTTGGCTATCTGGAGGCGGGGCTGACCAACTCGCCGGAGATGATGGTCTTGACGAATGAGATTATTTCCATGACGCGCCGTTTTGTGCAGGGCGTCCGCCTGGATGATGAGGCGCTGGCGCTGGATGTGATTGACGAGGTGGGGCCGGGCGGCGAATTTTTGAGCCATGATCACACGATGGCCCACTGGCGCGAGTTGTGGCGGCCGCAAATTTTTGACCGCCAGCGGCTGGATGCGTGGGAGGATGCGGGGTCAAAGGATGTCAACGGCCGTCTCCGCGACGCCACCATTGCCCTGATGGACGAACATCAGCCCGACTCTCTCCCCGCTTCTGTGGCGGAAGAGATAGATTACATTTTGGAGCATGCCGCATGAAGTCGGAAACGTCCGTTGTCGCCAGTATGTGCGGGGTGTGCCCATCGGGGTGCGGCGTAAACGTGCATTTGGTAGACGGCCGTATCGAACGCCTGACCCCTCTCCAAGACCATCCCCAGGGCATCGTCTGCCCTCGCGGCCTGCGCGCCAAAGAGATCGTTTACTCGCCAGACCGCCTGCTTTACCCCCAGCGCCGCGTTGGCGAACGCGGTTCAGGGGAATTTGAGCGTATTTCCTGGGATGAGGCTTATGACAGCATCGTTCAAAATCTGCAAAAAATCGCGCAGAAATACGGCCCGGAAGCGGCCTGCATCTACACCGGGCGGGGTAACTTTGAGTACGGATTAAACGAAGCCTTTGCCCCTGACGGCACGGCCGAATCCTCGGCCAACGCCGTCCTTTTCCCCTTCGGTTCCCCCAACACCACCGGCGTCGGCGCCCTTTGCTACGCTTCCTACGGTATGATTGCCCCCCGCGCCTGCTTTGGCGATTACATGCGCAACATGATCGAGGACATTGACAACGCCGATCTGATCCTCGTCTGGGGCGAAAATCCAACCACCGACTCATCCCCCATCAACCTGCCCCGGCTCATGAAAGCCAAAAAACGCGGCGCGCAAATCATCGTCATTGACCACCGGCGCAGTGAGACGGCCCATGCCACCCGCGCCGAGTGGATTGGCGTGCGTCCCGGCACAGACGGCGCGTTAGCTCTGGGAATGATTCATGTCTTGATTGCCGAAAATCTGTATGATCATGAATTTGTCGCTAACTGGACACATGGCTTTCCAGAATTAAGCGATTATGTCCGCGAATTTAGCCCGGAAAAAGTAGAAAAAATCACCGGGATTCCGGCCGAACGCATCCGCCAACTGGCACGGCAGATTGCCGGGGCGCGGGGTTGTTCCATTTTGACCTACACCGGCCTGGAATATTCCAACAGCGGCGTGCAGGCGATTCGGGCCATGTGGACACTGCAAGCGCTGGCCGAGCATCTGGATAAGCCCGGCGGCAAGCTATTCAAAATGCCCAGCCGCCCGCAAACAAACCGCATTTTGACGGAGTCGCTCCCGAACGCGCCCGATCCAATCGGCAAGGACGTTTACCCGATTTATTATGAAGTGCGCCGGGAAGCGCACGCCGCCCTCCTGCCCCAGGCGATTTTGCACAATGACCCCTATCCCCTGCGGGCGATGATCGTCAGCGGCTCGTCGTTGATTACGGCCTGGCCCAACCCCGGCTTGTGGCGGCGGGCGCTGGCTTCGCTCGATTTTCTAGTTGCGGTTAACCGCTTCCCCACAGCCGATTCTCAATACGCAGACATTCTCCTGCCGGCGACGACGATGTTTGAGATTGAATCGTACATGATTTATGACGGCTACTTGCAGCTGCGCCAGCGGGTGATTGAGCCGCCGGGGGAAGCGCGCAATGATTACCTGATTTTTGCCGGATTGGCGGAACGGTTGGGGTATGGTAATTTGTGGCCGCAAACGGAAGCGGCGCTGGTGGATGATGCGCTGCGGGAGACGGGGTTTACGCGAGAAGGGTTAAGCGAGCATCCCCAAGGGCTGCCGTTTGCCGTGCCGGAGATGGTGTATGCTAAGTATGAGAAGGGGATGTTAAGGGAAGACGGCCGTTCCGGTTTCAACACCCCCACCGGCAAATTCGAGATCGCGTCCGAATGGTTCCGCCAACATGGCTATGAACCCCTACCCGTTTACACCGAGCCGGTGGAAGGGCCGTTGGCCAATCCCGAACTGGCGCGGCAGTTCCCGCTCGTCCTCAACACCGGCGCGCGCACCCAATCCGATTTTCGCTCCCAGCATCACAACATCCCGTCACTCGTCCGCAAACATCCGCACCCATTGGTAAACATTCACGTCAGCGACGCCCAAAAGCGCGGCATTGAAGACGGGGATGAAGTCATCGTCGTCTCGCCGCGCGGCCGCGTGCCCTTTCACGCCTGCGTCACCGAAGATATTGTGCCCTGCGTTGTCGAAGCCAACATGGGCGGCGGCGGGCCACTGGGGCCAACCGCCTGGCAAATCGGCAACGTCAATGAACTAACCGACATGGAGAACCGCGATCCCATTTCCGGTTTCCCAGTTTACAAAGCGTTGCTGTGTGATGTGATCAAGCCTAACGTATAAGCCGGGCATCTTGCCTACAGATTGGAATGCGAAAATAGGGAAAACTATACAGGTGGAGACAGTTACACGGCGATGCACAGAGTAAACGCAGCGAATCACAAAGAGATGGGGGAGATTGTTGGCTAAAAGCGACGGAAAATACGCAAATTAGACCGGGTATGAAAAGCAGCCTCTCTTTTTCCCTGTGTGGTCGGAATTATGAAAATTCTCAAAATAACCTCTGGACAGGCGCTCAATACCATCGCGGTTAGTCAGGCGATTGGCGCGTATATTCAGGATCGCCTGCACATTCCTACACTGTTTATTGGCGATAATTCCTGGCAGGATCGCTACCAGATGTTTGACGACGGCCAGATTCAGGCGGCCTGGATTTGCGGCCTGCCGTATGTGCATCGGGCCGACCAACCTAACTCTTCTATCGAGCTGTTGGTTGCGCCGGTGATGGCTGGTAACCGGTATCAAAACAAACCGGTTTATTTTTCAGATGTTGTCGTTCATCGGGACAGCCCTTTTCAGACGTTTACCGATTTGCGCGGCGCTTCCTGGGCGTACAATGAACCGGGATCGCATTCCGGGTATAACATCACCCGGTATTATCTGGCGCAGCAGGGGGAAACGGCCGCTTTTTTCGGCCGTGTCATCGCCTCAGGGGAACATCATATTTCGTTGCAAATGATCCTCAAGCGTCAGATTGACGCTTCGGCTATTGACAGCACCGTTTTAGAGTGGGAACTGGAACATGATCCCCAAATTCGGTCCCAGATTCGGATTATTACCACGTGGGGGCCAAGTCCCATTCCCCCCTGGGTTATTTTGCGGAGCGTGCCCGATGCAATGCGCCAACAACTACGCCAGCTGCTCCTGGAAATGCACCTAAATGCTCAAGGCCAGGCTATTTTAGCTGTAGGAAAACTGCGCCGTTTTGCGAGCGTCACTGATGGAGATTATGATCCGATTCGTCAAATGACCCGGCTGGCGCGGTCGGTTTCATTTGGTGGTTAAGCTGTGTTTTGGGAAATCCAATTCCCGAAACAGGGATCGTATTTTAGCCGGCCAGTTGGCGCATTTTTTGCAAAATGCCGGGCATGATGGCCAGGAAGTAATCAATGTCCGCATCCGTATTTTGAGCGCCAACGGTGAGGCGCAGACCGCCTTTGGTCCATTCAGCGCCCAGGCCCATCGCTTCTAACACACGCGACGGTTTGGGGTCGCCGCTTTTGCAGGCGGAGCCGCTGCTGGCGGCGACGCCGGCCACGTCCAGGTGCATGAGCAAATCGTTACCGCTGATGCTGCGGAAGGCGAAGCTGGCGTTGTGGGGCAGCCGCTCGGTAGGATGGCCGGTGAGGATGCAGTCGTCGGGGAAGGCGGCGAGCAGGCCGTCAATGAGCCGGTCGCGTAAATGCCGGTAGTGGGCGTTGTGTTCGTCCAGTTTGTCCATGGCTAACTGCATTGCTTTGGCCGCGCCGACGGCGTAGGGGACGTTGGCGGTTCCGGCGCGACGGCCGTTTTCCTGCCCCCCTCCTGTTAAAGGAGAAATCAACTCGATCCCGTCCCGCGCATACAAAATACCGAACCCTTTTGGCCCGTAAAATTTGTGCGGGGCGATGCTCATCAGGTCAATGGGTATCTCGGCCAGATTCCAGCGCCTGACGGCGATCGCTTGAATAGCGTCGGTATGGAATAAAACGCCATGCCCCCGCGCCACACGGCCGATTTCGACAATTGGCTGCATGGCGCCCACTTCGTTGTTGGCGGCCATGATGCTGATAAGGGCGGTGTCGGGGCGGATAGCGGCTTCCAATTGGGCGGTGTCAATAAGTCCGTATGGGTCAACCGGCAGAATGGTGAGGTCGAACCCGTGAATGTCGCGCAGTTGAACGGCCGTGTTCAACACCGCGCTGTGTTCAATGGCCGAGATGATGAGATGGTTGCCTCGGCCGTTTTGCCGCGCCGCCCACATTATGCCGCGCACGGCCAGATTATCGCTCTCTGAGCCGCAGCCGGTGAAGATGATTTCATCCGATTGGGCGTGGAGCAGGCTGGCGATGGTTTGGCGGGATTGTTCCAGGGCGCGGTGGGCTAAACGGCCGTATTCATGCGTGGATGAAGAATTGCCGTAATTTTCCGTCCAGTGGGGCAGCATGGCCGCCATCACCTGCGGATGTACTGGCGTTGAAGCGCCGTGATCTAAATAAATAGGTTTTTTGTTTTGCATAGAGAGATTGTAGAGCGAGTGGACGAGTTTGCAAGAGTCTCAACTTTATTTCCCTGGAAACCTGGAGTTTCTGGGGAAATAAACCGTATCTTCTCACTTCGCCAGCGCGGGCAGGCGAATGGTGAATGTCGTTCCTTCTCCTTCCACGCTCTTTACATCAATCGTGCCGTTGTGGTATTCAACGCCTTCCTTGACCATGTACAGTCCCAGGCCCGTACCGGCGATACCGCGCTCAACGGCCGTTTGCGCCCGGAAAAAGCGGCCAAACAAATTGGGCAGCGCCTGCTGGGGAATGCCAATCCCCTCATCTTGCACTTCTACAAAAATTATGTCATCCTCCGTCCACGCTTCCACCCGCACCGTTCCCGACAGCGTAAACTTAATGGCATTGTCCACCAGATTCTTGAAAATCAGGTAAAGCGTTTCTTTATTCCCCAGCGCCATAGGCAGCGGCTTCTCAATGCGTTGGCGGAAAGTCAGCTTCTTCTCGGTGGCCCGGTCAGCCAGCGGCGGCAGCATCTCGTCAAAAATAGCATTCAGATTCACCATTTCGTCGCTGCGTTGTAGTTCCCGCGCTTCCATTTTGGCTAATTGAAGCATTTGCCGCACCATTTTTTGCAGCCGATCACTCTCGCGCACAATCACGCCCAGGAACCGGTCCGCTTTAGCCGGTTCTTGCGCTTTACCTTCACGCAGCAGGCGAGCGTACATCAAAATTGTTGCTAAAGGCGTGCGTAATTCATGGATGATGCCATGGAAGAAATCATCGCGCATCCGTTCCACTTCGCGGATCAGGCGCAAATCGCTGAAGACAAATATCATCTCCTTGACTTGATCGGCCTCATCTTTAACCGGCGCGCCGCTGATGAGCGTAGGTACAAGGCCGCCGCCATCACGCACCAGGTCGGCCGCCATCTGTGGGTATTCTTCACCAGCTTCCTGAACGTGTTGTACAAACTCATCCAGGCTGTTGCTTTTTAGACGGATGATGCTGTGCAGCGGCTGCCCAATCGCGCTGCCTGATTCTTTGCTTAGCAGCGAAAGAAGGGCGTCGTTGGCATGGGTAATGACGCCATCGGCATTGACGGTAATCATGCCTTCCGACATATTGGCAAAGATGGTTTCAATACGGCGTTTTTCGGCGAGTACGTCGTCATGTAGGCGGGCATTTTCAATGGCGGCGGCTAACGGGCCGGCAATGGCTTGCAGCAAGCGTAAATCGTTTTCATCAAAATCGCTGCCGCTTTTGTTGATAGCTTGTACGATGCCGATGACGCGCTCTTCTACTTGTAAGGGGATGCAGATCATCGAGTTGGTTTGGAAACCGGAGCGACGGTCTACTTGAGAGTAGAATCGTTTGTCGGTGTACACATCGTTGATGATGACCGGCTGCCGATTCTCGGCTACCCATCCGGCAATGCCCTGACCGTGTTTCAGCCGGATGGCGGGTAAATCTTGGAAAAGCGGGCCCATAAGAATATCTACAAATACAATGTCGCCAGTATCGGGTTCGATAAGGCCAACGGAGACGGATTCTACCAGCAGGGTGCGGCGAATGGGATCCATCAACTGTTGGAAGATATTATTCAGGCTCAATGTCGAGGTCAGGGCGTGACTGATTTCGGAAACGACGGCGAATTCGATGTCCTGCCGGTTGACGTGATTACGCAAATAGGCGCGATCAAGGAAGATACTGATGTTGGTAGCCAGGGGTTCAAGAGCTTCATGGGTCAGGATTGAATCGGGGCCGGGGTCTATAAGGCAAAGGACGCCGGGCGGGGTAAAGCGGCTGTGGCTGCCGGGCATGGGCAGGGGAATTGAGGTGATGGTTTCATGCGGGATTTGCCATAATGCGCTGTTGATGAGTTCGGCAGCGGGCAGGTTGAATTTTTGCTGGGTGATGGCTTTTCCGGCTTTGATGAGTGGATCGAAGGAGGCTTTGGCATTATCCCAGATGGTTTGTTGGATACGGCCGTCTCCCGACCCAATCCACACATCATAGTAACGGCTTTGCGGTCCGCTGGAACCAATAATGGCGGTAGTTCCTGTGTAGACGGCAATCGTGTTGGCGATGGCGGCGCAAACGCCGTGAGCATCCAGGATGTTGGACAATTCGCTGGTAATGGCTTGCCAAAGGGTATGGATATGTTTTTCTTGTGTCGTTGTGGGCTGTTCAACCATGTGAAAGTTATAGCCGTGCTGAGGCGAGTTGGCAAGGGGAAATGGGTACAGGTACAATGCGGAATGTGGAATGAAGGTTGATGATTGAAGATTGATGATTTAGGAATGGTGATTGATGAGTGATGTAGATGGGGTAACGGCCGTTTTCCTGGCCCAACAATTGGCGGCCGATTTTGCTGTCCGGGCTGATGAAGCGGATAAACTCGGACGCTTGCCGCTGGAAGATGTGAACGCGCTCAAAACATCTGGCTACCTGGCGTTGAGTGTGCCCAAAGAATTTGGCGGGCAGGGGCTGCCGCTGCGCGATTGCGTGGCGGCGCATGTGGAATTGTCCCAGGGCAGCGCCGCTACGGCGATGGTGGCTGGGATGCAGGTGCATGTTTTTGGTCACCAGCGGGAAGTGCGCTCCTGGCGTGACGAGGCGTATGACCGGCTGTGTCGCGCCGCCGCGCAGGGGGCGCTGTGCAACTCGATTGCCAGCGAACCGGTCCTGGGCAGCCCGTCGCGGGGCGGCTTACCGGCGACAACGGCCGTTCCGACCGCTGATGGGCTTGGCTGGGTGGTGAACGGCCGTAAAACCTGGTCAACCGGCGGCCAACATCTTGACTATATGCTCGTTCGCGTAGCCATCGAAGGGGAGAACGGCGTAGCCCTCATCGAGCAAAACACGCCCGGCGTGGAATGGATCATGACCTGGCGCGATTCGCTCAGCTTGCGGGCCAGCGACAGCCACGATGTGGTTTTTAACAATGTGGTTGTGCCCGGCGAGCATTTGATTGAGCGCGGCGACAGCAAGCCGGTTCCCAATGTCTGGTTCCCGATGGTGATGGCGGCGGTTTATTTGGGAACGGCCGTTGCCGCCCGCAACTGCGTTATCCAATTCGCCCTGGAGCGCGTCCCCACTGCGTTAGGCAAACCCATCGCCACCCTCCCCAAAATCCAGCGCCAAATTGGCGAAATAGACCTGGCTTTGCAGGCGGCGCGTTCCCTGTTGTTTGAAGTCGCCGGGGAATGGACGGGGGATGAAGCTGACCGCAGGAAAATTTTGCCGCGCATCGCCGCCGCCAAAACGATGGTCACAGAAACGGCCAACGAGGCGACGGACAAAGCGCTGCGCGTAGCCGGGGGGACGAGCATCACTAAAGCGCTGCCGCTGGAACGTTATTTCCGCGACGTCCGCGCCGGTTCCATGCAGCCGCCATCCGGCGATACCGCGTTGGAGATGATTGGCCGGGCGGCGCTTGATGGGTTGAAGGAGGGCTAAATGGGATCTAATCCAATTAATTTAACAGGTCGCTTTTTGTTGGAAATGGCCGCGTTGTTGATTATGGGGGTATGGGGATGGAATCAATTGGCGGGGCCAGGACGGTTCCTTTTAGCGATTGGTTTGCCGGTACTGGCAGCCGTCTTGTGGGGTACATTTGCTGTCCCCGATGATCCCATCCGTTCCGGGAAAGCGCCCGTGTCCGTGCCCGGCGTGATTCGATTGTTATTGGAGTTGATTTTCTTTGGTTTTGCTGTCTGGATGCTGGTTGATTTGGGGCGTTTGGACATGGCGTTGGGGATGGGGGTGATTACGGCCGTTCATTACGCGCTTTCATATGACCGGCTGGCGTGGCTGGTCAAGCAGTAAACTCATAAAGGCTTAAACTGCTCAAACGCATCCTGGCAGTCGTGGCAGTACCAGATCATACGGCAGAGGGTGGGGCCAAAGCCGTTTTTGAGAATGGTGTTTGTGGAATTGCAGCGGGGACAGGCGGCGACATCCAACGCAGCGACAGAGATGAGATTGCCGCCGTGTTTGGGCGGCGGAGCCAGGCCGAATTGGCGCAGTTTTTCCCGCGCTTCATCCGTAATCCAGTCGCTCGTCCAGGGGGGATTAAATGTCGTCTCTACAGTGACTAAATTAACGCCTAACGCCTTGACCTGCGCTTCGATCTCCCGCTGTATGACGTGAAGCGCCGGGCAGCCGGAGAAAGTAGGCGTCATCTTTATCACCACCACGCCTTCGTCGGATACGCTCACAGCGCGGACGATGCCCATCTCAACGACAGAGACAACGGGGATTTCCGGGTCTTTTACGTTTTGTAATGCCTGCCAGATGGTATCGGCCGTTATGGTCTGATTCATATGTTAAAAAATGAGGTCAGGGCGTACCCTGTTACGCCCTGACCATTGTATTGTTTACAGGGGCCAATCGCGGAGAATGCGTTCGGTTTCTTCAGAATGACCGCTTTCATCGCGTACCATATCTTCTAATTGAACGGCTAGACCTTTGTCCCCGAAATCATCGGCTTCCTGGGCGCGTTGGGTATAATCCTGCGTGGCTTGTTGTTCGGCGGCCAGGACAGCTTCCAGCATTTCCCGGTTGGTTGTGGCCGAGGGGACTGGTCGCGGCGTTGTGGCCGGCTCGCCGCCCAGAGCCACAACTTTGTTTGCCAGATATTGGGCATGGAGTTGCTCATCGGCAACTTCGGTCAGGAAGAATTGGACCAGTTGCGGCCGGTAAGGGCCGGTTGCCTTGGCGGCGTAGATGGTGTATTGGATGATAGCGCTTAGTTCGCCAGCCAGGTCTTCGTTCAGGTTTTTGATTAATGTTTCTTTATCCATATTAAGGTTCCTTTTGTAAGAATTGAATGTTTATTGGTGGAATTGCACGGTAGTTCTTGCCTATTATAGCCTACCATTTTGCTTTTGGGTCTAACCGGGCGACCAGTTGCATATCTGCCAGCAAGGCGTCCAGGTGGCTGGTGTGATTGGCACGGCCGTTCGTGGGTGGCTGGTCGTTAGCGGGAATTTGCAGGCCGGAATCGGTTAGGTGTTGGGTGACGACGTTGAGCCAGGCGGCGTGAACGGCCGTGCCCGCGCCCACAATCCCCGCCGCCGCCAACAAATCCTCACCCGGCAGCGGCGCAAACATCTGTTGAGCATACGGCCAAAGGTCGTTCAGCCCGTTTTGCATGCGGCGGTTGCTTTCATCTGTGCCCAGCCCCAGCCGCTTGACCCAACTTTGCGTGTGGCGCAGGTGGTAAATTTCTTCCGGCCGGATTTTGGCGGCGGCGGCGGCGATGGGCGGGTAGCTGCTCTGGGCCAGATAGGGGAGGCGGGCCGTTTCGGCCGTGTCAAATAAATATTGGCGCAACAGGCTGAACGCCCAATCCCCTTTAGGCAGTTCCACCATTTGCACATTGCGATAATCGGCCGCATCCCGAAAAAAGACAAGCCGGTCAGGATCGTCGCCAGTTAATTTGTGTACCAAACCATACCAGATTTTGGCGTGCCCCATTTCGTCCAGAGCGATGTTGGTGAAAGCGATATCTTCCTCCAAAATCGGGCCATGTCCGGTCCATTCCGAGTTGCGATGGGCCAGGATGAGTTCATCATCGGCTAGAGCGAGCAGGTAGTCAGCAAGCGCTTGTTGGCGTTCTGGAGTCAGGATCATATTTCACTTCACGATATTTACCAATTTCCCCTTCACAACAATTACCTTGCGTGGTTCCCGGCCTTCCAGATGCTTTTGCACATTCTCTGAAGCCAACGCCAGCGCCTTTAACGCCTCATCTGATGTCCCGGCGGGCGCTTCGATACGGTCGCGCACCTTGCCGTTCACCTGCGCAATCAGGGTGATCGTTTCCTCTTTAGCGATTGCCACGTTCCATTCGGGCCAGGGTTGTTGGTGAATGCTGTACGGCCGGCCCCGCCGCGCCCACAACGCTTCCGTGATGTGCGGGGCAATGGGGGCCAGGAGCAGCAATAAGTTGTCTATGGCTTCATCCCATGCTTCACGGCTGACATTTTCGCGGCGCTGCGCTTCCAGGATGCTGTTACGCAGTTCCATGATGGCGGCAACGGCCGTATTAAACCCAAACCCCTCAATATCCGCCCCTACCTTGCGAATCGTCTGGTGCGTTTTGCGACGCAGCGCCCGGTCAGCTGGTTTGTGAACGACGCCCTGAATATATTCATGCGTCGCCATCGTCCACACATCCTGTAACAGTCGCTGCGGCCCTTTGATCCCTTCATAATTCCAGGGGCCGCCCTGCTCCCACTTCGTGAAAAACATAATATAAGCCCGCACCGTGTCCGCGCCGAACTTCTGCACTAAATCATCCGGGGCGACCACATTGCCGCGCGACTTGGACATCTTCTCATTGTCTTCGCCCAGAACCATCCCTTGATTGTGCAGCGCCAGCATTGGTTCATCGAAATCCACCAGCCCCATCTCACGCATCGCTTTGGTGAAAAAGCGCGTGTAAATAAGGTGCATCGTGGCGTGTTCAATGCCGCCCGTGTATTGATCTACCGGCAGCCAGTACGCGCCCTCTTCCGGGTCAAACGGCCCCTTGTCATAATCGGGGCTGAGGTAGCGGTATTGATACCAGGAGGAACACATAAACGTGTCCATCGTATCCGTCTCCCGCAGCGATGGTTTCTGACAAATGGGGCATTCCGTGTGCAAGAACCCTTCGTGGAACTTCAGCGGGCTTTCGCCAGTGGGCATAAACTCCACATCTTCCGGCAGCAGCACCGGCAGAGCCTCATCAGGCACAGGCACAGCCCCATGTTCCGGGCAGTAAATGACCGGAATCGGCGCGCCCCAATAACGCTGGCGGCTGATGAGCCAGTCACGCAGCCGGTAATTGATCGCTTTCTTACCAATCCCCCGCTCCTCCAGCCACGCCGTCACCTTCTCGACGCCTTCAACAGTAGGCGTGCCGGTGAATGGACCGGAGTTGATCATGCGGCCTTCCGTCTTAGCTGCGTAAGCCTCGGTCAGCGGGCCGTCGTCATCCGTCCGCTCCGGGCCGCGAATTACCTCGATGATGGGCAGGCCAAACTTGGTCGCAAACTCAAAGTCGCGCTCGTCGTGGGCGGGCACGGCCATAATCGCGCCAAAGCCATACCCCATCAACACATAATCGGCCGCCCAGATGGGGATGCGTTCATTATTCACCGGATTGATGGCATAGGCGCCGGTGAAGACGCCCGTCTTTTCCCGTTCGGCCGATTCGCGGTCAATATCCGTCATCCGTTCCGCCGCCGCCCGGTATTCCAATACGGCATTGGCCTGTTCCGGCGTCGTCATTTTGTCTACCAGCGGATGTTCGGGAGCCATGACCATGAAGGTTGCTCCCCAGAGTGTGTCGGGGCGGGTAGTAAAGATAGGTATCTCGTAGACTGAACCAGTTTCCGAAACTGGTTCAGTTTTGAAGACGACATCCGCGCCAGTGGAACGGCCGATCCAATTTGTCTGCATCACCTTAACCCGTTCCGGCCAGTTAATCTGGCTGAAATCGAGCAGTTCTTCGGCGTAATCGGTCGTCTTGAAAAACCACTGCTCCAAATCTTTTTTGATAACCGGCGTACCGCAGCGCTCACAGTGGCGGTCGTCGCCCCATACCTGCTCACGGGCCAGGGTTGTGTTGCACGTTGGGCAAAAGTCTACGGCCGACAGCTTGCGGTAAGCCAGTCCCAACTCAATCAGCTTCTTAAAAAACCACTGTGTCCATTTATAATAGGACGGGTCGGCGGAAATCGCTTCCCGCTCCCAATCGAACATCGCCCCCATGCTTTTGAGTTGTTTCCGCATCCTTTCGATGTTGGCGTAGGTCCATTTTTGCGGGTGGATATTATTTTTGATGGCCGCGTTCTCGGCTGGCAGGCCGAAGGCGTCGAAGCCCATCGGGAACATGACGTTGTACCCTTTCATACGCATGTAGCGGGCGCGGGCGTCGCTGGGCGTCATCGCATACCAATGACCGATGTGCATGTCGCCGGAGGGATAGGGAAGCATGGTCAAGGCGTAATGCTTGGGCTTGCTGTGGTCAATGACCTGGCGGTATAGGCCGGTTTCTTCCCATTTGGCCTGCCACTTGGGCTCTAGTTTTTGCGGGTTGTAGTCGCTCATGGTTATGTTGTTCTCCTGAAAATCCGAGATTGGAGATTGGAGACTGGGGATTATTCTTGTTTGCAATCTCAGTCTCAAGTCTCAAGCCTCCAGTCTCTACTCTCTACTCTCTCAAAAATCGTACCGCCTTCGGTGTAAAGTCGGCCGCATTGTTCGGGGCGGCGCTGTGGCCGCCGGTCGGGTAGGTTTCTAATTGGTAGGTCGGTATGGCTGCCGCCAGCCGGGCTGCGTAGGCGAAGGGGATGACGGGGTCATCCTCGGCCCAGGCGAGCAGGACGGGCTGGGTAAGTTGTTTGGCCTGCTCCACGTCGCGCAGAGCAGGCGCGGTAAGGATGAGATGGGTGATAAGGGTGGGACGGGTAACGGCCGTTACCACCGCTACATTTCCACCCCAACTCTTACCCATCAAAACGGCCTTCTCTACAGCCAATCCATCCAAAATCTGAAGCGCACACCGCGCAGCACCGTCGCCCTTCACCGGCCCCTGTGTAGGCGTGCTTTGTCCCCAGCCGGGCATGTCCACGGATACGATGCGAAAACCGGCTTCGGCCAAAGGAGCCATGAGCGGTTCCCAAGTGTGCCAGCCGTTGCGTTGGGAATAACCATGAATGGCGAGGATGAAACGGCCGTTTACCGGCCCATCCGCCATCCCAAATACTTTCCCATATTCCGTCTCGATCCAAATATCTTTCATCTTAGTCTTGTAGTCGCTAGTCTCGCAGTCTCTCCCCAAAAACACAAAAACCCCTTCCGTTCAGAGACGAAAGGGGTTCCGCGGTACCACTCTGATTTGATGGTTATTACTCACTGTGTGAGCTTTTTAGTGGACCTGAAGGGACTCGAACCCTTGACCCCCACAATGCCATTGTGGTGCTCTCCCAACTGAGCTACAGGCCCAAACACAAGCAACAATTATCAATTAAAAACGAACAATTGGCAAGTTTTGCTCATTGGTAATTAGTAATTAGTAATTGGTAATTAGTAATTAGTAATTGGTAATTGTTCATTGGACAAACCATCCACTCAAACACGTAACGTGTGCAATCCGGCGGGGGCTAGTCATTTAGTCTCGTAGCCTTGTAGTCTCGTAGCCAACACAATGACTACCAGACTAATTTTCACCACCGCAGCTTCCAGGCGAGTTCAGCATGAAATTTGTTACGCTTACAGCCAGTGACGTAACTCTCTAATTCATTGACAATTGACCATTGATAATTAGTAATTGCCAATTAGGATGGCCTACTACTCCTGTTCGCAGCTTTTACATATTCAATTGTAAACAGTGGACCTGAAGGGACTCGAACCCTTGGCCTCTACAGTGCGATTGTAGTGCTCTCCCAACTGAGCTACAGGCCCTAAAAGCGAAGCGTATGGTAGCCCAGCCCATCTTCATTGTCAAGGTTTTATCGTATCGCTATACTTACGGTTAACCTAATTCGCTTGATAGAATTACCCTCAAACATTTGCATAAACTGCGCAAATAATGATGAGTGGCAATTCGCACTTTAGTCACTTTCCATGTTTAGTCACTTCGCACTTGCGGGTTACCGCGTTTATGGAGGAATAATGAAAAAATATAGTATTACCCTCGAATATTGTGTGCCTTGAGATTATTGGGAACGCGCCGCCCGTGTGGCGGATGATATTCTCGGTAATTATCAACATATCATTGATACGTTCACTTTGATTACCGGCAGCAAAGGCGCTTTTGAATTCAAAGTAGACGGTGAACTCATCTATTCCAAACAAACTATGCAGATGCGTCACGCCGAACCAGGCGAAATTTTGCAAATGTTCAAAGGGATTATTGGGCCGGATATCGCCGCTTACCCCCGGTCGTGATCTCAGTCATTGTTTCCCCTTCAGGTGATCCAATCGCGGTGCAGCGCGTCCCAATTACGATGCTGGTAGGTGCGTTTGCATTCTTTGCACACCAGCGCCGTTCCCACCCCGCCTGAGTCCCGCCAATACCAACGGACTGTCGTCAAATGGTAGCGGCAAGTTGGTTGGTAGCAGATTGGGCATTCCATTCCCTCTTCCAGCCCGCTTTTGCCAACGCGCCGGCGGAACAGTGGATCCTGATCACATAGATAACATCGTTTAATAGACATATTGAAATGATGAAAGCAGAATGATGAATTCGGTTATATTTATCGTTCCCTATTCATCATTTATATTTATAAAATCCTTCGCCGCTCTTTTTTCCTAGTTTGCCGGCTACGACCATGCGTTTGAGCAAAGGAGACGGCCGGTAACGATCTTCGCCCCATTCGGTAAACAGCCCATTCATCACGCCTAGCACGGTATCCAGCCCCACATGGTCGGCCCAGGCTAGCGGGCCGGTGGGATAATTTGTTCCTAAAACCATCGCTTTGTCAATGTCGGCAGCGACGGCCGTTCCTTCCATGAGCGCACTGACCGCTTCGTTGATGAGGCAGCACACGGTACGCGCCCGCACCAGGCCTGGCCCATCATCCACCACGACAGGTTCTATGTTCACGCCTCGCCAAAATTCAATGGCCTGCTGCATGGTGGCAACGGCCGTTTGCAGCGCGGCTGTCAGTTACACCACATTCGTCCCCTGTGGCGAAGGGAAACAACTAAAGCCGGCGACACGCGCCGGATCAGGAACCCAGGAGGCGGCCTGCGTAGCGCTTGTTGCCAATGCAGAAGTGAGTAATAGGGCATCGCGCGGGATGAGGCCGCCCAAAGTCGTTAGTAGTTTCTCTTTTGCCTCCGCTGATTCATTATACACTTCGATGGCGACATCAACGCCGGACACATCGGACATGATCCGGCCGCTCTGTGCGGCCGAATCAAAATCTTCTACCAGATACAAAATCGTATCATGGCCGGCCTGGGTACAAAGCTGGCCGACTATTTCAATAAACGGCATTTCACCGGCAACAATAACTTTCATAGGAAAAGTAACGAGGGATGAGGCATGAGTCAGGCGCTCATGTTTCATTACTCATTACTCACTCCTGTTATAAAATCAAGAACGGCCGTATTAAATTTCTCTGCCTGGTCAATCGGTGTGACATGGCGCGAATCGGCAAAAACCAGAAGCTGGGCGCCGGGTATTTGCGCCGTATACGCCTCCTTCACGGCCACCGGCCAATAATCCTCATCAGCCGAAATAATCAGTGTGGGACAGCCAATTGTGTGTAACCGGTCAGACACATCCCAACCAATGAACGACCGCATCGCCGCACGGTAAGCGCGCTTGTCATTTTGCGCCAGGTGGTCGGCCATTATCTCCCGCCACTCGCGTTGTTCCGGTTTGGGAAAAAGGCGCGCTGCCAGAAACATGCCCATGCGCCGCATTCCCATCACCTCGACAATGGCTGCCCGCCGCCACAACCGCCATTTATCGGCCAATGTGCGGGGAACCAGTTTGGGCACGCTGTTGACAATCGTCAAACTTCGCACCAGTTCTGGCGTATCCAGCGTCAATTGGAAAGCAGTCATGCCGCCCAGGGAAAAGCCTACCACATGTGTCGGGGGCAGATTTAGGGCATGCATGAAAGCGTTCACATCGCCGGCAAACATGGGAATACTGTATGGGCCGGGCGGTTTGGCGGAACGGCCGTGCCCCCGCAAATCCAGCGCAATCACCCGGCGCTGGCGGGCAAATGGTTCTATCTGCATTTGCCAATCCTGTGTGCTGGAACCCAGTCCATGCAGCAGCAGCAGCGGCTCGCCCTGCCCCATCTGTTCATAATAAAAAACAAGCTTGCCCAAACGAATCTCAGCCATCTAATATCCTTTCGCATAAGCTGCCAGCGGCATAGGCCCCACCAGAACTTTGCGAACAATATACAGCGCCCCGTCAGCGTGACGCGGCGCCAATTCCCATTTTATCAATGCGATGCGGCCGTCCTGGATTTCAATACCAGTGATTGCTCGCGGATGGACACAACTACCGGTGTTAAAATAATGCGCCTCTTCTTGTGGCTGCGGGAAATAAGAACGGTGGGTGTGGCCGCAAATCAACAATTGTTCTTCTGCCACTGTCCATTCCATAAGGCGCTGTTGAACGCCCCACTTATCAACATGGTATGGTCTGGCCGGCATCGTTGGGTCGCGCCAGCCAATCGTTTGCTGCAGCGGCCCCCAAATATAGCGCACCGTAATTAGCGCCAGCCACCACAAACGATCGTTAAACCAATCTCCCTGGTGGCCGTGAACGAGGAAAATGTCTTGTTGAATATCATCATGTTCATAGCGCAAAATCAACCCTTCATGTACCTCAATGCCGGGGAACATATTTTGTCTCCGTTCCGCAGGGTCTTTATATTCAATGTAAAATTGGTCTAGCTGCTCCGTGGCAACTTTGGGATCACGGCGTTGAATATCGTGGTTGCCATATAACATGTAAAATCTGGGGACGGCTTTTCTCCGGCGTTGGCCGTTGTCCGTGTCTGATGGCGGTTCACAGTAAAATTCGCGCATTTGGTAAAAGGTATCACGATGGGTATAAGCAATCACGTCGAAATTTTTGTTTTCAAACATCTCATCCCCATCCCCTAATTCGATGTAGGTGAAACCTTGTTGCAGATAGTAACTCAAGGCGTGTAAATGCAGATTGCGATTGGGTGCATAGTCATCTTTCCAACTGCCATCTCCTCGATGGCAATCGCTAAATAAGATGAATTTATCATTTGGTCCAAAGGAGATGATTTTATTGGGATTTACGGCCGTTTCCCGAAACAATTTACGCAGACGATTATGCACTAACCATGTTGTCAAAGGATAAGTAAGCCGCTTGATAATAGACATTGCCGTTTCCTTCTACATTAAACTAAACCAGACAGCAGGGTTTTGGAAGCGTTCATTCAGGTAATTGGTAATTGGTGATTGGTAATTGCTTGTTCCACCATATACGATTCCCCTTATTCTACGTGGAAAAAGCTAACCAGTCATGTTATGCTTACGCTATGCCATCGTCAACAAATTTACAAGCAATTATCGGCCAATTATACATTGCAGAAGGTGCAAGCCGGGAAACGATTTCTGTACCTGGTTTGTTGGCCCAATCAGCCCCGCCCAAAACTGCTCGCAGCCGCAGCCAGGACTCGTTGTTTGTTCACTTGAGTCTCACCGGGCAGACAGAGGAAACGGCCGTTCTCGCCCAGGATCTACTCGATACCATCAGCCGTCATTATTACCAATCTAACGGCAGCGTCACCGCCGCCCTGCGCCGCGCTGTCGTCGAAGCCAACCAGCGTTTGCTGCGTCTAAACCTGAGTGGCAGCAGCATTCTGCAAGAAGGCGCAATCACCTGCGCTGTCCTGCACCACGATGCGTTATTCATGGTACAAACCGGGGAAGCGTTAGCTTTGCTGGGGCATAACTTCGGCGTTGAACGATTGCCCCCCGTTCCTCCTGACCGTCTTACACCGTTAGGGCGCAGCGCGGGCATTGATGTGCGCTTTTTCCATCACCAACTGCAGCCAGGCGACATGCTCCTGCTGGTTGACCCCCGTATCGCCCATTTGCCTATTACGGTTATGGCTCCAGCGCTGGTGGATACAGAAGTAGAATTAGGATTGGCGGCGCTAAGTGATATCGTCGGTTCTGATTCAGCTCGTTTGCTGCTGGTAGAATTTACCGACCATGCGCCGGAAGATTTGCCAGAGGCCAATTTAATGACGCCGACAATCGTAGGGACAGCAAGCGCCTCGCCGCCGCAGCCCCGCCGGGAACGGAGCCGGCTGCCGGAAATTCCCCGGCGTGAACGACAGCCACAGCCGAGAAAGCGCCAGCCGGCCAGAATGACGTTGGCTAACTCCCCTGCCCAGAACCTGGAAACCAGCGCCCGTAAGGCCACATCCGAAGCAGCGATGGGGCTTTCCCGCTTTACCGGTTGGCTGGCTGATATGTTGGCTCGGCTGCGTCCGCCACGCGCCCAGGATGAGCAAGCGGCTAACTGGGCGCTGCCGGCAATTGTCGCCATCATCATTCCGCTTGTCGTTGCTTTGGTTGTAGGGACAGTTTACATTCAACGCGGACGCGGCCAACGATTTGCTGAAATCAAGGTGGAAATGGGGCAGAATTTGGGTTTGGCCGAAGCGGCTGCGGAGAATGAGCCGCTGGCGATCACGCATTATGCTGCTGTGCTAGGCCTGGCCGCAGAAGCGGAAAAGCTGCGTCCCGGCGACCAGGAAATTGCACTGATGCGGCAACAGGCGCTGGGGCATTTAGATCGGTTAGATGATGTGACCCGCCTCACAGCACGGCCGTTTCACACATTTAATGATGAGACGGTGAGTTTAACGGCCGTTGTTCTGCGCGATGGTTTCAACGGGGGCATTTACACATTGGATGGCGCTAACAGCCAGGTTTTCCAGCATGATACTGACGAAAGTTACCTGTTGGCCGCGGCTGAACCGCAGACCATTCTCTTTAGTGGGCAGGCGGTGGGGAATCAGATTGTTAATAACATTGTAGACATTATCTGGCGGCCGGCTGGCAGCTATGTCACCCGCGAGGGGTTGGCGATGCTTGACAGAACCGGTACGTTGTTCACCCACTACCCTAATTATCGTGATGTGCGGGCCACGCCTTTGGGCCTGGCTGTAGATTGGCAGTTCCCCCGCGCCGTCACCACATTTACCGAGCGTCTTTACATTTTGGATACCGGCGCGCGCCAGGTCTGGAAATATTTTCCCGATGAGGATGGGTTTTTGCTGAAGGACGACGAACGCTCCCTCATTTTTAATGAGGATCCGGGGTTGGAAATGGCTACAGACATCGCCATTTACAGCGAAGACGGCAGCCTGGTAGTGGTGTATAGTGACGGCCGTATCCGCTATTACGACACCCGCTCCGGCCGTATCCAATGGGATGAAACACATCTGTTGGCCAATGGTCTTAACAGCCCGCTGATTGCGCCTATAGCGGTGGAAATGGTGGGTAAGGGGCTAAATGCTTCGATATTTGTGGCCGATCCAGGCAGCGGCCGCATTATCGAAATTAGTCGCGGCGGCACCGTGTTGGCCCAATACCGCGCCAGTGACAGCAGCGGCCAGGAGTTGTTCACAGGTATCACCGATTTTGCCATTGCCAAGTCGCCGCTGCGTGTTTTCGTTACGGCCGGCAACACACTTTACGTTGCCACTCAAGATTAATGAGCTATCATCATTCAGGTCAGGCAGGAATTACCGTCAACTTGTGACCGGTAAGGTCAGTCTATAAAATAAGGAGAAAAAAAATGACTCATATTGCAGATATTGAAGGAATTGGGGAAATATACGCCAAATCATTGGCCGATAAAGGTATCACTACTACCGAGGCGCTGCTGGAAAAGTGTGCGACGCCTACCGGACGTAAAGCGCTGGCTCAGGAAACTGGCCTCAGCGGTAAATTGGTCTTGAAATGGGCGAACCGCGCCGATTTGGCTCGCATTAAAGGCATTGGCAGCGAATATGCCGATTTGTTGGAAGCCGCCGGTGTGGATACCGTACCGGCTTTGGCCCGACGCAATGCGGGGAATTTGCACAAAGCACTGGATTCTGCCAATGAAGAAAAAAGCCTGGTACGCAAGGTGCCGGCTGAAAGCCAGGTTTCTGATTGGGTGGAACAAGCCAAAGGACTGCCGCGCATTTTGAAGTACTAAATCGGTAAAATTAGCCGAATGGACGTCGGAAAACAGGCGGTTGTTTTGACTGCCTGTTTTGGATTGTGAATGTAGTGTCGTTGAAGCTGTCGCGCCTGGCACAGAGGGTGATCTTGGCCAGAAACTATACCAAAATAAGATAATGGGGTTTTAATTTATCAATTTGTCATTTGGGGCAATCTCAACTATGATCACGGCGGTCTTACCCTGTTGTTAAAAATCATCAAGTTTTAGGCGGAGGTGTATCTCGCGCTGAAGCCTGACTGGAATTGATATTGCTGAAAGATACGCGCCGCCGTACTTATGCCATTTTAATGGGCATTATTTTGCTGACTGTTCCTTGCTATTGTGTGGGCATTTTTGCGTTGAGACAGGCGCCTACAGGCGGCATTGAGGCGGTTCCGCCCACGCTCCCGGTTGTCATTTCGCCAACGCCGACAATGACGGCCGTTCCCGACATCATACCAGGGGAATTAACGGCCGTCCCCACAACTCAATTTGCTACATTTACGCCTGGGCCGCCCACCGCCACCCTGCTGCCTACGCCATTTCAATTCCTGACGCCCACTCAACTGCCCACGCTGATACCAACGAATACGGCCGCGCCAACCGCAACGGCTACCGGAACTATCACGCCAACCCAAACGGCTACGGCTACCACAACTTTATCACCCACACCGGCGGCTACAGAAACAGTGACCCCGGGACCAACCGCAACGGCCACCAGCATGTCCACAGTCACAGCGATTCCCAGCGTGACTCCGACAATCACCGATACGGCCGTTCCCACCGCCATCTTAACACCCACAGCAACAGATACGCCTCCTGTCGTCATCTTACCAACAAATACACCTGAACCGACGAGTACCCCGTGAGATAGAGGATGGAACGAGAGGATAGAGTAGAAACTAAGTGTTCGTCCGTTATTAAGTTATTGGTTACTGGTTATTGGTCAAGTAACCAGTAACCAATAACCTCAAAACGCCAAGTTATTTATGAACAGTTATTAGCCTAACCTCATTTTCCCTTTTGCTCTCGCTCTTGCCAAAATAATTATGAACATATTCAAACTCTTAAAAACACTTACCGAAACCGCCGGGCCATCTGGTTATGAACAAAACATTGCCGCCGCCATCACCGAATTGTGGCAGCCTTATGTTGATGACATCACAACGGACCGTGTCGGCAGCCTCATTGCCGTTAAGCGCGGTCAAGGCGCTGAACCGCGTCCGCGTTTGCTTCTGGCAGCGCATATGGACGAAATTGCCTTGATGGTCAAGCAGGTTGTAGAACACAACGGGAATGGCTTTTTGCGCCTGACCAACGTCGGCGGGGTAGATATTCGCCATCTGTACGGCCAGCTTGTTACCGTGCATGGCAAATGCGATCTATCCGGCGTTATCGGCAGCTTGCCGGACCGGATGCTGCCGTCGGAACGCCGGGAAAAGCCGTTTGGCTGGGAGGATTTATGCGTGGACGTGGGGTTGCCCGCCGCCGAGGTTGAAAAACTGGTCTCGATTGGCAACTTTATCAGTTTCCGTCAGCCGCTGCGTAAATTACAGGGCAAGCGGGTCGCGGGTAAAGCGCTCGACAACCGGGCATCGGTGGCTGCGGTAACGGTTTGTTTAGCGTATTTGAACGGCCGTTCCCACGATTGGGATGTCGTTGCCGTCGCTACTGCGCAAGAAGAAACCCGTCTGCTGGGCGCTTACACCAGCGCCTACGCCCAACGCCCCGACGCGGCCATCGCTATTGACGTTACCTTTGGCAAAGGGCCGGGGGCCAACGACGCCAACACCTTTGAACTGGGCAGCGGCCCCGCCCTCGACCTGGGGCCAAACGTCCATCCAGGCATGTTAAAGGCGCTGCAAGATACTGCTAAAGCGATGGAAATGAAAGTTAATATCGGCACTCACAGCCGCTACAGCGGCACCGACGCCTTTGCCCTGCAAGTTGCCCGCGAAGGTATTCCCACCGGACTCGTTGGCATCCCGCTGCGCTACATGCATACAATGGTTGAATCCATAGACACCGCCGATGTGGAACGCAGCGGCCGTCTTGTAGGCGAGTTAATCGCCAACCTGGACGACAAATTCTTGGGCAAGTTAGCGGAAGGAATGATGAAGGAAGATTGATGATTAAAGATGGGTGATTGTAAGCTTGGACGAATCTTCAACCCTTCATCTTTCAATCTTCGATCATGGATTATGTTATGAATGAACTACTCAAAAACTTGACCGAAGCCGTCGGCGTATCCGGCGCTGAAAAAAAGGTACGTCTGCTTATTCGCGATCTCATTATCGACCACGTTGATGAATGGCGCGTAGACACGATGGGCAACCTGATTGCTCTTAAAAAAGGGACTGGCGCGTCCGATTTGCGGGTGATGGTAGACGCCCACATGGACGAAGTGGGCTTGATGATCACTAGCATCGAGACCAACGGCACGCTCAAATTTGAAGGCGTTGGCGGTTTTGATAACCGCGCCTTGCTGGGCAAAATGGTGCAAATAGGCCCCAAAAAGCTGGCCGGAGTCATTGGGGCGCGGCCGATTCATTTGCTTAAGGCCAATCAGCGCAACAACGTTGTGAAAATAGACGCGATGCGGATTGACATTGGCGCCAAGAACAAGGATGCAGCCAGCGGCAAGGTGAAGTTAGGCGACTGCGCTGCCTTTGTGACCAATTACGAAGAAATCGGCCCAACGGCCATTGGCAAAGCGTTTGATGATCGGGCCGGATGCGCCGCCCTGATTGAACTGCTGCGCGCCGAACCGTACCCGTTTGACCTGTATGCCGCTTTTACTGTCCAGGAGGAAGTTGGGCTGCGGGGCGCGGGCGCTGCGGCTCATGGCATCAAACCAGACGCCGCGTTTATTCTTGAATGTACGCCGGCTTATGATTTACCAAATGAAAATGATGTCAGCCCGAATGTGGCGTTGGGCAAAGGGCCGTCTATTTATGTGATGGATCGGGGGACGATTCAAGACCCGCTGCTGGTCTCGCTGATTACGAAAACGGCCGTTTCCCACAATATCCCCTTTCAGATTCGCCAGCCGGGCGGAGGCGGAACCAATACCGCCGCCATCCAGCGCACTCACGGCGGCGTCCCGGCTGCTACCATCGCCGTTCCCGGCCGCTACGCCCACACTCCGGCCATGATGATCAATCTAGACGATTACGCCAACGTCGTCAAATTGGCCGGCGCCGTCTTACGCAGCCTGACAACAGACACGATAAAACGTCATGCGTAAAACGTAAAAAACAAGATTTTTATACCGTTTTGCGTTTTATTTTGAGGTGATTATGAATGATTTAATCAAAAAACTAGTCGAAGCTTACGGCCCATCCGGTTTTGAGGATGGTATGCGCGACCTGATCCGCCCGGAAATTGAAAAGTATGCCGACGAGCTATCGGTAGACGCCATGGGCAATCTCATCGCCTTGAAAAAAGGGGATGGCAGCGGCCTGAAGGTGATGATCGCCGCCCATATGGACGAGATTGGCGTGATGGTTTCCCACATCACCAAAGAAGGGTTCCTGCGTTTCACTAACATCGGCGGCGTTTATCCGCATACGCTCATGGGCGGCCGGGTGCAGTTTGCCAACGGTGTGATAGGCGTTGTTCACAGCGACCGCCTGACCGATCGGGGCAAAATTCACCCATTGAACAAATTTTTTATTGATGTGGGCGCTACCAGCCCGGAAGATTGTCCGGTGGGTGTGGGGGATGCGGCGGGGTTTGTACGGCCGTTTATCGCCCAGGGCAGCCGTCTTACCGCCAAAAGCATGGATGACCGCATTGGCTGCGTCGTCGCCATCGAAGCGCTTAAAAAATTAAAATCTACGCCTCATGACGTTTACTTCGTCTTCAGCGCGCAAGAAGAAGTCGGCACACGCGGCGCACAGGCGGCTGCCAACGGGCTTAGCCCAGACGTAGGCCTGGCCGTTGAC
Organism: Chloroflexota bacterium; assembly: GCA_024275635.1. Classification (GTDB taxonomy): domain Bacteria; phylum Chloroflexota; class Anaerolineae; order Promineifilales; family Promineifilaceae; genus JACKCC01. The sequence goes on from JAJRYT010000003.1 coordinate 33,058, forward strand.
GTGACCGGCGTCGGCGACGTGCCCGAAGCCCACCCTATGTCCATCAGTCTGGGCAAGGGAACCGCCATTAAAGTCAAAGACGCCGGTATGATCGCCCATGTGGGGCTGGTGAAATTGATGAAACAGCGTGCCGAGGAAGCCGATATTCCTTACCAACTGGAAGTGTTAGAAGGCGGTTCGACCGATGCCCGCTCTATCCAGATTTCTAACGCGGGCAGCGCGGCGGGCTGCATTTCTATCCCCTGCCGCTACGTCCACTCCCCCAGCGAGACGGTAGATGTCGGCGACGTAGAAGCATCTGTCAGTTTATTGGTTGAGATTTTGTCTAAACCGATTGAATTGTAAGAAAGTGACCGGCGCTTCCAAAGTGCCGGTCACTATAGCCCACAGCGCGAAAGACGCCGCCATATTCGGCGTCTTTCGCGCTTTTTATTTAAGGATTCTGGCCCCGATCCAGGCCAGGGTCATGGTGGGAATAGCTTGCGTCAACGGCACGGCCGCTTCCACCACCGACACGCCCCGCAGCGCCTTCAATCCCAGCCGGTCCAAAATGACCCAGGTGAAGGGAATGGACAAGAAATCCAGCCCCAGGTCGAGCAAATCAATCAGCAGGACAACCGAGAATGGGGTGAGGAGCAGCGTTTCCTGGAAGCCGGCATCTGGCGGGACATCAATTTTGCGCACCTGCTTGATGACAAAGAACAGGAGGAGCAGCGCCAATATCAGACTGACACCCATTACGCCTAACACGTAATACCCTAATATTTGCAGTGTGTCTGCGTTCATCATTTTTCTCTTAACTCGTTAGGGCGCGAATAACGAAAATAGCCAGGATGAGCAGGCCGCCGCCCAGTTGAACGGCCGTTGCCAATCCCCAGCCGGCTAATCCGCCTAAACTCGCTTTCAGCGCATCCTGCCAATCATGGCTTTTTTGATATTGGCCCAATAAAATACCACCGGCGTAACCGATGAGTGTGCCGATCAGCGGGGCGATAAACGTGCCGATGACAGCGCCGATTGTGCCGTACACCAGCCCCCGCCCCGACGCGCCTACGGTTTTGGCGCCTAGAAGCGGCATCCATAAATCGGCCGTGCCCGTTGCCAGGGCGATAAGGGTGATGATGATGAAAACCAGCCAGCCAATACTGGCCATCCCGTTCACCAACACATAAATCAGAACCGCCACCCACATGAGCAGCGTCCCCGGAATCATGGGAATCACTGTGCCAATCAGCCCCAGCACGATGAACCCCACGACCAGTCCAAATGAGATTGATTCGAGCAGTAAAGCTAAGATGATAATGCTCCTTCTAAAGTACCTCCGGGAGGTTCCAAACCTCCGGGAGGTTGGTTTCTCTAGCTCTTCCCATTACGTCCTGTCCCGTTTTACGTTTCAGGCGGCGTTTTAGCGCTTACAACATTCTGTACGCTCGAAGGAATCGTTGAAACACGCCGGCCAGACATGGCCGGAATCCTACCATCGCTTGAAACGGGGTTCCCTGCAATTGATCATCGGTCATCCGGTTGATTTTTTGCCAGGTGTATTTATTGGGCATATCAGGAAACCAGTTGGCAAAGTAGGGAAACCAACTGGCAACCACATGCAGGCAGCGCGCGGCCGGAATCGCCAAGCGCACAGCACGGGCGTTAAAATCCTCGTTCAACTGGGCCGTCATAGACAGCAAATAACTGTCAATTATCGTCTCTTCGCTGATGGGCCATTCCGGTCGTATTTGGATGGGCCAATGGCGGTTGGTCTGGTAAATCATGCCAAACTGTTCAATGAAACTGACCAGATCGCATACGCCAGGCCCGATGTGTGTTTTTTGCCAATCGATCAAGCGGCGCTGGTCCAAAAAGGTGAGCCGCCAATGATAGCTGAACGGGTTGCCATGCAGCAGTGTCGGCGGTAATTCGCGCAGTGGTTGCAGCATAGGCAGGGGATCATCAAGAAGGTCGGCAACGGCCGTTAAATGACTCTCCCCCAAAACGCCAGGCCAGCCATCCAAACTGCGGATGACCGACAGCCCATTGGCCGCTTTCAGCAGTTTGGGGGCTAATTCCCCGGCGCTGTCAATGGCGTGTTGAGAAAGAACAGCGGCTGGCCCTTCGTCAAAAAACAGTTCGTGTTCCTGGCGCAGTTCAGCCAACGTATACTTTTTCTGTCCTATAAAATGGGCAAAACCATTGCTGTATAATTCGGAGTCTTGTTGCCAAAATCGCGCATGGAGAGTCGTCAAATCATGGATGATTGATTCCACATCATCCCCTGTCCAGGTTGGCGGCCGGTAATTGTCGGGCACATCATCCAGCACAACCCAGCCGGCATCATCAACTAAATGAACATACCAACACCTGGGGGCAATGCCGGGCAGCAGCGGCGCTGCATCACGATAAAAAAGGAGTTCGGCCCGGTTTGTTTGTTTGCCGATCAAGGTGATGGGGTCGGAATAGCCATCCAGGGTGAGGAAGAAACGGGTAACCTGCGTTTTATAGCCCTCATTATGGGCAGTATAGAGCGGGTGGGCGGAAACGGCCGTAACTGCTACATCCTTTAACGCCGACTCGCGGCGCAGCAGCGCCGTCCAGGTCGCTGGGTTCCGTTTCTGCAATTGGGCAATATCTAATCGCGGTTGATCATTCACGCGCACATTGTAAAACGTAAACCAACGCCTGACAAGCCAACGGCCGTTGTGCGCCAGATTACAAAAGTCTGGAAGACTTTTGTAATCTCTTAACGCAAGCCGTCAAACAAATCAGCCAACAGCAGTCCAGGCGTCGGCTCAGGCGCGGCCAGTGCAAAATACTCCATCTTGAGCAGATCAGCCATCTCATTGTCCGGCAGGCGGCGGAAAAGATTATCCGGGCCAAACTGCGTGCGGTGGCAGTGAAAAGCCGTCCATTTGCGCGTGATGGTGGAAGAAATATCCATGACGACCTGGAAATGATCATCCGGCCACCGTTTCCCTGCCTGCGCTTCCAGATTATCGAAAAAGCTCACGTCCAGGCCGCGCGCCGCCATCCGTTCCTTCATCGCCATGAAGAAGGCCGCGCGCACGATGGGATAAAAAAGGCGAGCCGTCTTCCAGGGGCCGCCCAGGTCGGGCAGGTAAGCCGGGTTGGCGGCGGCGGCAAAAGCAGCGCGCGTGTGATGGTGGATGGCGATATGGTCGGGGTGGCCGTAACCGCCAAACGGCTCAAAGGTCAGGATGATTTGCGGCTTTATACGGCGAATTATTTCAACCAACTGCGCCACCACACTATCTGCCGGGGCGTTGATGAAGGCGTGGGGATGCGCGTTCTCTTTGGTCCCGGCCATGCCCGAATCCCGGTAATCGAGAAAGGTGACGTGATCCACCCCTAACGTTGTGGCGGAACAGCGCATTTCCGCTTCGCGCACCTGGGCCAAGGTTTCCGGCGTAGCCAAAGCGGGGTCGGCGATTTCACCAGCTTCGCCGCGCGTGGCGCAAACCAGTTCCACACGAGCGCCATTGGCGGCATAGTGGGCCAGGGTCCCGCCTGGGCCGAGGATTTCATCGTCAGGATGGGCAAAACAGCCGAGGAGGATGGGTTGTTGTCTCATCTGTTTCTCGTCATAATCCGCGCATCTGGCAAGGTTAACCGGCTCAGAACCATCATTCGTTTGTAGTAATGGAAGCTGGATAAAAACAGGCTGCTGCCGAGGCCGATGTAAACGATGGCCAGGTATGGCTTGGGCAGCGCGGAGTGGCGCAGGAAGATGCCAAGTGCGATCATGAAGGCCACCAGCGGGTAGCTGTGCCACTGCTGGAAAGCAAAGAAACACACTTTCTCCCGGTTAATGCTGTCAATACGCCGGATGTTTTTGTTGGCGAGCCGAGAAAAACCGAAGGCGTAAATGGCCAGGGCGAGCGCAAAACCGGCCAGGGCGAATGGTAAATAGCGTGTCCATTTCAAGGATGCCAGCCAGCCATACGCCAGTTTGTCGAGAAATATGCCAACGCCCGACCACATCAGTCCAGCCGCCGCGTAAAGCCATGCTTTGGCAACGGCCGGTTCCCAATTGTAGAGTAAATCATTCATAGGCGGCACTTTACCGCTTTTTGCTGTGGGAAGCAATTTTCTTCAGGGTTTATTTAGCTGTTTCCCGCAGTTGTCAACCGGATGCCGTTTCCGGCAGGATCGGTTGTGTAACGGCCGTTCTCTCGACGCTCTATCGGCAATCCGGCAGCTTCAATCCGGTGGGTCAGCTCCTCCAAAACGGCCGTTTCCGGCAGCGCAATCTCATACCACAACAACCGCGCCGCATCCTCCGGCGGCGGCGGCGCGTCAATGCCCGCCCAGGTATTCAATCCCAAATGATGATGATAACCGCCGGCGGCGACAAAGCTTGCCTCTGATCCGTAGCGCGCCATCACCTCAAAACCCAACAAATCACGGTAAAACTGCTCGGCGGCGGGAATATGACTGACGTGTAGATGGATGTGACCCATGCGCGTGTCCGGGTGTAAGCCTGTCCAGGTTGGCTCATTCCCGGTCAGTTCGCTCAGTACGCCATCCGCATCAAATGGCTCGGTGACCAGCTTCAAACGGCCGTTCGGGAATGCCCATGCTTCTCGCGGCCGGTCGCGGTAAATCTCAATGCCGTGCCCGTCCGGGTCGGTGAGGTAGAGCGCTTCGCTGACAGCATGATCAGACGCGCCATAGATGGGCGTTTCTGAATGGGTGAGATGGCGTAAGGTACGCGCCAGTTCCAGGCGTGAAGGAACCAACAGCGCAAAATGGTAGAGGCCGGTTGTCCCCCGCGTGAGGCGCGCGCCAGACTGCTCAGTCAAAACCAGCAGTTCTCGCTCGCCGGCGGCCAGGTAAGCGGTACGGCCGTCCCGCTGCTTGAGCGAAAGGCCGATGCCTTGCTGATAATAATCAAGCGAACGGCCGAGATCGGCTACCGTGAGATGAACCCGGCCCATCGTTGTGTGTGAATGAATGGTGAAATCCATAATTTGTTTCTCGTCAGGCTTTTAATTTGCGTGTCAGATCGGCCAGGGCTTCCAACAGCCGGGCGATACGGTCGCGGATGGCGTCGTCGGAGAGATGACCTTGCTTGTCGAAATATTGCCCGGCGCGGGCAACCATGACTTGCGGTGACACGACAACATAGTTGCGATTGTGCATGAGGATGTCTCGCAGATGCATTTGGGCGCGAGATGTACCTAACATCCCGCCTGCGCCCATGATAGCTGCCGGCTTATCGTTCATGGGCGACGCATCTGGTTTGGGCCGGGGTGCCCAATCAATGGCGTTTTTGAGAACAGCCGTTATCGAGTAATTATATTCGGGCGTAGCAATTAACAATGCGTCGGCCACCCTTAATCGCTCACGGAAATGCAGAACTGATTCCGGTGTGCCTTCTGCTTCTACATCGGCGTTATAAAAGGGGAGGGGAGCCAGGTCGTAGCATTCGAGAGTCATACTGGGCGGCAGGAGTTGTTCGGCGGCGTGCAGCAAGGCTTTGTTGTAAGATCCCCGGCGTAAGCTGCCGGGGAGTCCGAGGACGTGGATGTTGTCATAGTTGGACATGGATACGAATCGTTCCTTTTAGTTGATTAGTGAGTGTTCAGTAATTGGGTAATTAGGTAATTGGGCTTTTGATGGTCAAATGACGGCGTGGGAGGTTTTGGGGTCAACGGCCGTTACCTCCGGCATTCCCTGGGCGGCGCAGGCAGCTTGTTTCCCGGCCGTCCCCACGATGATATCGGCTTCATCATTGAGACGGCGCAGGAGCAGAAGCAGCGGCAGCGCCAGCAGCGTCGTTACCCCGCCGGTGACATAGCCGGCGGCCAGGGAACGAGACTGCGCCACCGCACCCAGGCCCGATTGGCCCAATGTGCTGCCGCCGCTGGCAAGCATCGAATTGAAGGAAACGATAGTAGCACGCTGCTCTGAGGGGATGATCTGGTGGATAAAAGCCTGCTGCACTGGCCCGACAACCCCAGTTGTACCCATCATTAGCAAAACCAGAACGACGCCAATCCAAAACGACCCGGCAAAGCCCAGCGCGATGATGGCGATGGTTTGAACGGCCGCTGCCCACAGTAAAAGCGTGGTGCGCTTGCCGCAATACCGGGAAAACCATTCCACCAGCGCATTGCCGGCCATCGTAGACAGAGCGATGAGGGCCGAAACCAATCCGGCCACCCAGACCGCATCCTGCCCCAACAGTTCCAGCAGATAGGGCGGCCAGGCATAAAACCCCCAGGCCAGGAAGCCTGATTGGATGATAGAAATAAGCATCAGGAACCGGATCGGCCGTTCGCCCCAGCCGTAGGTCAGGCTGTCTTGGGCCAACTTTTTCATGGCTGTCGGTGTTTCCGACAAGGTGAGTTTGTGAGGCGTATAGCCGATGTCGTGCATGGCGATGTAGGCGACGGCGAAGGCGATGACAAGCAGTAAGGCACGCCCGACAAATGGCAGCGCCAGGTTAATATTCCCCAGGAATCCGCCGCTGACCGTCCCCAGGAGCATGGCTCCACCAGTGACGACAGCGCCGCGCGCGAAAATCTGGTCTAGTTTGCCATCATAACCGGTGGCGTTGAGGGCGTCTACCAGCCACGCCTCGACGGCGCCGGAGTAGAAGGTGAAGCCCAGCCCCAGGATGACGGACATGATGATGAACAGGGTCAAGCTGCCGCCTATGGCGGCGATGCCCACATAACCGAGCGTGCCCAGGGCGAGAACGGCTGTACTCCACAAAAAAGAGACCCGCCGTCCGCTGGTATCAGCCAGCATCCCTGTCGGAATTTCAAAGATGAACATCCCGGCGGAAAAGGCGGCGTTGGCGATGAAGACCCCGGCAATGTCCAGTCCGGCATCGAGCAAAAACAGCGTGTTGACTCCCCAGATGAGGGAGGCCGACAAGGTGTACAGCCCGGCAATGATGAGGTAGTTGCGGATGATTTTCTGGGGTGAAGGCATGTTGGTATCGATTTACCGCTGACCGTTTGTGTGCATGAAGGATTTCAGGTAAAAGGACAGGTAGTTTAATGGCTGGCCGCCAGCAGTGATGACGGCGGTTTCCTCCCCCGGCGTTGCTAAAACCACATCATACAAATCAATGGCGTGGTCAAGATCGGCAGCCCGGATACGGCCGTTTCCCTTCACAAAATAGAGAAACAAATCTTCGCCGGGCTGGGGGAGTTCGATAGTGGATTGGCCGCGCGGGGGAACGGCCGTACTCGTCAACCGGGCGTCCACATGCGCGTCCGTCGCCCCGTTGGGGCCGATGATGTCGCGGACAACACCGTTGCCTACCCGGCGCGGCGTCATATCCGTTAGCCGCACCTGCTAGTAATGCGGTTCCAGTCCCATGTACTGCGTATCGGCCACAAACCAGATTTGAATGACGCGGGTGAATTCGTCCGTCAAGTTCAGTTCCTGGTGCTGGATAAAATAGCCGGAAAACATGCGCTGCACCTCGCCCGCCGCGATGACGCCTTTGCCGCCGGTCGTGTCTTCATGATACAGCTCGCCGTCAATGACATAGGTGAAAATCTCCAGGCCGCGATGGGGATGCCAGCGGAAGCCGTTGCGGGGTTTGATTTGGGTCATGTGGGCGGTCAGCATCCCGCTTAACCGCCGCAGCGGGCTGTAGCCGCCAACGGCGAAGTGGGAAGTGAGCCAGTGGACGGGGTGAATGGTGGGGAAGGTGGCCGCTTTGTAAAAATGTAAATTATCCTGCACGTTCAACCCAGAAATAACGCTTTTGGTTAGATCCGTATACATCGGCTGCCTCTCTAATTGGGATGCTCTTATTATGACAGAACGGCCGTTATCAATTAACGGCCGTTCATCAACTTCTTATTTTTAGAAATGTGGCATTAAACGAGGGCGAAACGGCCGTAAGCCACAAACCCCGCCAAAAGCAGCAGCACAACATTCATGCCAATCATGTTGTTTTCGCCGCGGCGGGCATGGGTGACAGCCGCCCCAATCATCGTCAGAACCAGCCCTACTGCTGCCAGAGGTGTCAGCCAGGGTAGAATGCCAGTTGCCGCTGGCAAAATCAAACCAATCGCGCCCAAGATTTCGACAATGCCAATAGCCCGAATGTTGCTGGCGCTAAAATCTTCCACCCAGGCCATCCGCTCCGCCATCTCTTCCTTCGATTTGGTCGCCTTCATAAAGCCGACCATCAAAAACATTAATCCCAATAAACCTTGTACAACCCAGAGGGCACTATTCATCTTAATTCCTCCTATCTCTGAATCAGTGTAATTGGGTGGTAGGACTGCAATTAATTACCCAATTACGCACTTACCCACACGCCAATATCCGGTTAATCGGCAACGGCTTCGGCTTCCGGCTGCTTCACAATCTCTAATTCAATATCAATCCGAACTTTATCGCCAACCAGGACGCCGCCTGTTTCCAGCGCTTGATTCCATTCTAATCCCCACTCCTTGCGACTGATGGCGGTTGTGCCTGAAAAACCGGCGCTGGTTGTACCCCAGGGGCTTTTGGCCTGTCCGGCATATTCCACATCTAGCGTCACTTCTTTGGTGACGCCGCGAATCGTCAGGTCGCCGATTAATTTGCCGGCATCGCTGCCGGTTTGCTCGACGCGCTTGCTTTTGAAAGTGAGGGTAGGGTGATTTTCAACATCGAGAAAATCCGGCGAACGCAGGTGTCCATCCCGCTGTTCTTCGCGGGTGTTGATGCTGGCGGCGTCAATCTCTACGTCAACCATGCTGGCCGCCGGGTTGTTTTCATCGAAGTTGATGCTGCCGCTGAATTTCTCAAAACGGCCGCGTACTTTAGAAATCATCATGTGTCGCGCTGAAAAGGCGACATGGGAATGAGCTGAATCTATTTGCCAGGTCATAATACTTGTTCTCCTTACTGCTTTATGTGAAAGATTTATCAAAAATGGACTATAGTCCGATTGTTGTGTAAGATAATAGCGGACTGTAGTCCGTTTGTCAAGATGTCTTGAACAAACTATACTTTTTCTCATAAAAGGTGGCGGTATGAGCGCAACAATTGATCTGGGTACGATAGAACCGGGCGGCGAGCGGACCGAAAGGCGTGACGCGGCGGCTAATCGCGCCTTGATCCTGGAAACGGCCGAGACTCTCTTCAACGAACGCGGCGTCGAAAATGTGTGCATGGCCGACATCGCCCAGGCAGCCGGCGTGGGCAAGGGCACGCTGTACCGCCGCTTTGCCAACAAAGCGGAGCTGGCGCTGGCGCTGATGGACACGCAAATGCGCGAGTTTCAGGAGGCGATGCTGAGCCGGATGCGGCAGCAGAGTGAGCAGGGTCTGTCCAAATTAGAACAGCTCGACCAATTTCTGGACGCGCTAATCTATTTTGTGGATCGGCACAACCCGCTTTTGTGCGTGGTGCAAAATGAGGGTTTATTGGAAAGCGTTGGCGAGCAGGAGCGGCAGCGGCCCCATTTCTGGCAGCACATGACGGTCAGCGGTTTGTTAAACGCGGCCATTGACGAGGGTGAGTTGCCGCCCGACCTGGATACGATTTATGTGGCCGACGCGCTCCTGGCAACGCTGAACGCCAGCCTTTTCCGCTTCCAACGGGAAGGACGCCATTTCTCTTTGGAACGCATCAGCGCCGGGCTGCGCCGGCTGGCGGCCGGTTTGAAATAGAATTCAGTTTACGGATGAAATCTGGGAATGTATCAGGCGGACTCTTCAGGAATAGCCACAAAATCAGCCGATGACTCGTTGAACTTGAGCAAGGGCTTTTGTACAGCCAGTTGTCCACCTTGTGGATAAAGTAAAGTAGCGGTGTTTGTATCGAAGTTAGCAATTAATACTTCCCGGTTCAAGGTGCGTTCGGAGCCATTTTTCTTGGTATTCATACCGGAATATGACTGGATGGGAATGATGTTGTAGCCATCATACATCTGGTGCATTTCAGGCACATCATAAGAAGAAAGAATCCACTTACATTTTGTTTGAGCTAAACGAATGGCGAGTTGTTTGTGTTCTTCCCAATCTTGCATGTTATATTTATAATTGCACCCATTCTTTGGGTAAGGTGGGTCCAGATACATAAAGGTTTTTGGGCGATCATAGCGATCAATACACTGTTCCCAACTTAGGTTCTCAATAATGACGGTGCGAAGACGCTCATGCACTGGTTGGAGTCGTTTCTGTAAATGTTTTAAGGCCCCAATCAATCGGTTGCCATGTCCGCCATCGGAGATGCTGGTTTGAAAGCGCGGGTAGTTTAGTTCTCCGCCCCAGCCAGCCATAATGATGTAATAAAAACGATGCGCCTGTTCCAAGTCAGATAACGTGGTCGGGTCCAGGTTCGCTAACTGCTCAAATTCAGCGCGAGACGCTAATTCCCACTCAAACGATTGGATTAGCTCTTCTGGTTGGTGTTTTAAGATGCGAAAGAAGTTGATTAGCTCCTGGTCAATATCATTGAGAACTTCAACCGGACTGGATTTTTTACCAAACGAAACCCAAGCGCCCCCGGCAAAGGGTTCGAGGTAGCAAGTATGGTCTGGAATTAAAGGAATAATGTGCTTACGCAACCGCGATTTTCCTCCCACCCAACGAATGGGACTATTGATCGTTTTTTGTTTGGTAGGAGCCATAAAAACCACCGAATGTCTCGGATTAAGATGTTTCCGTTGCATCATAATCAGGTATTTTCAAGTATAATCCTACTCACGGAAGTGTTACAAGTCGAGTAGGTTTGTGAAAAGTTATTATGTGGCTTTTGCACTAAGATCAGACGAGAACAATTAGCGTGACGAGAACAATCTCCATTGCAGAACAATTCACAGTTTATAGCAAACTTGGATGGTCTGATAAACGAAAATTCCGTCGTTTTTTCCAATCGGCTATTTTCCGGCTGGTTAGTCGAGATGGAATCTCTTTGGATATCTTGTTGGGTTTTGAAAGAAACCTTGAAAAGATTTTATTATCAAGTCAGCAAATTGCCGAGACCATTATGGATACTCTAGTTTGCTACAGCCAGGAATTTAGTGATACTCGAATACAGCCAAACAGACTGCCAGAAATATTGCAGATTGTTATGGTTTTTCTTGAAAACAATCACGAATTGCCCTGTGCGTACGGTGAGCTATTCCTGGATATCATCTTCTCAAGCGATAGTTTCGGAAAGCATAATGAAGTTAGTTCCGCAATTACACCGGAACAGTTTCGACTTGAAACAGCAAAAATAATATCCAATCTTAGTCAGCAATGGGGAAAGTGGTCACCATCCCTACAAAGCGAAGCAAACCAAGTATTGGACTATTTAGAAAGACTTGCTCACAAGGCGAACGATTTGCAACAATTCACTACAATTTGTCGGGACATGGCATTGGTAATCGGACTCAATCAGAACATGTCACCGGCAATCGGATTCAAAGTGGCGCTATCTCTTATGGGAATGTCCAGAGATTTTCATGAATTTGAAAGTTACATCCACCGCATTAACGCACAAATTAAACTGTGGCGTGATTTTACTGGCGACATGTTCCTGACCCCAAAAACAATATCTGAGCTACACCAGAGTCTTGTTTTCTTGGAAACAATAATTGATGATGCTCGAAGAATTGAATATGTGCGTTACGTTCCAACTAAAGATACTGCCGAGAAGAATTATAATTCCTTCGTTAGAATCGTTCAAAGTGCATATATTCAACAGGTTTGGAAGAAAACATCCGAGTATGACACAATCATAGAAGATTTATGTCGTAAATTTGAGGAAAATGTGGTTTGTGGGTATCTAGGTAATACTTGGAACAATCTTTTTGCTTCAACCCGCTCTCGTTACTCGCCCAGATTTAAAGTCCGATGGGAGTTTGACAAATTCACCGCATATGTACCTTATAACGAGCGGGCTCGAGATTGGACAGAAGACAGCGCGCGAACCCGACGGTATTGGAATTGGCGGATTACAGAAAAAAAAGAACGCTATCGGTTCATTGATACATTCACACCGAGGTTTCAATCACTGTTAAAAGCTTTTAAGCTTCCGGATGTTGAAAAACTCTTTAGGGTATTTCCGATTTACCTTTCTACCCAAGAATTTCAAAAAGAGGTGTATATTCCAGTGGTATGGGATAGGAGCGTTGAATGGCAAGAAGGTTACGATAAATATGTTGGTTTTTACGCAGGAGAAGTTGAAGTGGCCCGACCTAGTAAATTCGCAGCCCATACATTTACATTCGAACGCCCTTATCTACAAAACGCGATAGAGCTTTTAGATAATGAGGATAAAATTCGTAAGTTTATTCAATCACCCAGCAGTTCGAGAGATTGAATCAGTACTCGGCAAATCACCTTGGATTCCTGAAGACTTGGCCAAAAGTCTCTCAAGAATAACATCTTTCCTCAAAGATGCCTTTGGATCAAAAGTGTTCAGGGTTGGTTTTTATGGTAGTTGGCAAAGAGGCGATGCTAAACATCCAAGCGACGTCGATATTGTGGTTTTCTTGAACCATGAAGTATCTTGGTTTGACGCTAAAAAAGGAATGGTAAGTCGTTCTGATGCTCGAATAGACCTGTCTCAATGGTATATTATTGGGCAAAAAGCAAATATATATCGTCTCGATTCAAGAACTTACTCCATTGCTGTGGTAACGCCAGGGATGCTTGATTATTACACGATTCTGGGGCCGATTCATCTTCAGAATTGGGCGCATGCATTAAGAAACAGCCACACTCTTTGGGAAAATCGAACTTGAGGAAAAGAAACTGTTAAAACAGGTTAGCAACGGTTGTCTTTATGTGCTTATTAAGCCATGCCAGAATTTGTGTTTCCCTGAGATGTGGGTACAGATTGGCGAGAGATCGTTATGAACAAACGGCCGTTCCTCCCCTCCCTCATTATTTTCCTTGCCCTGTTCCTGCTCATTTACTGGCTGGACGTAACAGCGACAGAGATGAATCAGGCGGTAGAAACGGCCGCCGCCACCCCCGCCACTCAACCCGCCTACGGCGTCAACTTCATCAGTTGGGCGCGCAGCAGCCCCGTCAGCGAAACCCGCTACCAAAACGCTCTGGCTGCCGGCGCCGGTTGGAACCGTTGGCCTTTCTACTGGTACGACATTGAGCAAACTTCCCAAACGCCGGGCGACTTTCATTGGGCTTACCAGGATACGGCCGTCATCGCCGACATCGCCCACGGTTTGCAAACCAACATCATTCTCCTGGGAACGCCGCCATTTTACACGACCAATCCGGCCGCTGCGTCGTCTGCTTTGCCGCCTGACCGGTTAGCGCTGGCCGCGCCGCAGGCGGCCACGCCGCTGGGCCTGTACGAGCCGGTTTTCAGCGACAGCAGCGACATTCCCGGCCCCGGCAAAACGATCAATGATGGCAATAAATGGGCGCGGTTTGCGTATACGGCCGTCGTCCGCTACAAACCCGGCGGCGTCATCGCCCAGCAAGAAGGGTGGCCAAGCGGCGTAGGCGTCACTCATTGGGAGATATGGAACGAACCGGATTTAAGCAGCTTTTGGGACGGTACAACGGCCGATTACGCCCGCCTGCTTAAAGTCGGCTACCTGGCGGCTAAACAAGCCGACGCCAACGCTCAAATCATCTTCGGCGGCCTGGCCAATGACAGTAATAACACCAATTTTTACAACAATGTGATGGCGGTTTTTGACGGCGATGCGAATGCGGGAACTTATAACTTCTACCATGACATTTTGGCCACCCATAACTATTTGTACGCCTGGGAATCGTGGCTGCATGTTTGGCGGGCCGGCCAGACGCTGGCCAACCGGGGATTGAGCAAACCGATCTGGCTCAACGAATCGGGCGTACCGGTGTGGGACGATTATCCCGGCCCCGTTTGCGAATCGGACAGTCCTTACCGCGCCTCGATGAGCGAGCAGGCCGATTTCATCATCCAGAGCGCTTTTTACGCCGCCTATGCCGGCGCCGACAACCTCTTTTTCTTCCAACTGTACGACGACTGCGGCAACATCGGCGGGGATCATGATTGGTATTCTCCCGATACCTGCTCGCCGGATGTGATTGAGCCGGGCGGCGATGCGTTTGGCCTGTTCCGTAACCCGAATGACCCAGCCAACTACTGCTACACCCACCATCCCCAGCCGGAATCGCCCCGGCCCGGTTATGACGCCTACCGGGTTTTGACGACTTATTTCACAGGTATGGAACCGTTGTGGCGGCTGCGACCGGGCGGCAGTAGTCCGTACAACGGCCCGCAGGAATGGATTGCGTTTTACAAGCCGGGGACGGGCGAGCGAGTGTTGGGATTGTGGGCGCGGTTTGGGGACGCGCAAACGGCCGTTATCACCTCCACTAACGCCGCCAACACCGGACTCCTTATCACGCCCGACGGCGTTACCCAAACCATCGCAGCGACGAACGGCGTGTTCACCCTCACTCTGCCTGCCGCCACCAACCAAAATGCTCCCTGGGACCCGGCTCTGTACCCGATTGGGGGACGGCCGTTCATCCTCATCGAGCCGGACACCCTCCCGCCGGAGGTGACAGCCAGCGCGCCGGTGACGGCCGTTGCCGATATCGCCCTTGCCTGGCAGGGCAGCGACTTGGGCAGCGGCATGCAGGATTATGATGTGACAGTTTCTGTGGATGGGGGAACGGCCGTTCCCTGGAAGATGGGCACAACGACGACGGCGGGAACCTATCCCGGCGCGCCGGGCCACGTGTACCAATTCACTGTTTATGGGCGGGATAGAGCGGGAAATGTGAGCGGAGGAACGGCCGTTGCCACCATCGCCAAAGCGTTAAACGAACACGTTTACTTGCCGCTGGTTGTCAAGTAAACAACACACGCCGTGGCGTATCGCCATGAATGAAAACTGCAGCGTGATTTGGTAAAGGGTGTGTCTCAAATGAGTTAAGCGATTGACGGTATTGCGTGTCACGAGGTTAATATATAATACGCGCTACGCAATACGGTGATTGCCAGAGAATCCTTAAAAATGGGTGGCTTGTAAGGGGGAAGTTGTCGGGCGGCGCGCTGACCGTTGGCCAATATCCTGTCTTTCGTTTCCCCCGTCCAGTGATGGCTTCATGGTGATGGGCAGTGTCATCCGGAACAAGGCACCGCCCAGCGGGCTGTCCTCCACTGTGATTGTTCCGCCGTGCTGCTCCACCGTCATCTTGCAGAAAGTAAGGCCCAGACCGGCTCCCCGCCGTTCTGATGGGTGTACCTGGCTGAATTTTTCAAAAATTAGCGCCCGGTTTATGGGTAGGACGCCTGGTCCGCTGTCGGCCACATCAATCACCACGTAAGACTCTGCCAATTTGGCGCTGACTTCGATACGGCCGTTATCCGGCGAAAATTTCAGCGCATTCCCAATCACATTATCAAACACCCGGCGCATCAATTGATTATCCGCTTCAAGCACCGGCAGCCTCGTCGTTAA
The DNA here is from genome assembly GCA_024275635.1 of Chloroflexota bacterium. Lineage (GTDB taxonomy): Bacteria > Chloroflexota > Anaerolineae > Promineifilales > Promineifilaceae > JACKCC01. The sequence continues at coordinate 48,452 of JAJRYT010000003.1, forward strand.
CCTGAGCCGCAAACTTTGCCCGTGCGCTTCAGCCAAAATTTGAAAATTGGCGACCGCATTACCCAATGTCCGCCATAAATCCAACGGAGCAAGATGCAATTCAATCGCGCCCGCTTCCAATCGTTCCACATCCAGTAAATCATCAATCAGGCGCAACGTTTTTTGCCCCGATTGTCCAATCCGCTGTAACAATCCCTTTTGCGGCTCAGATAACGCTCCCAAGCGCCCCTTGTCCAGCAGTTTCGTACCTTCTGTCATGACCATCAGCGGATTCTTCAAATCATGGACAATCAACCGGGTTAGCTCATTACGTAATTTTTGTTCATGCTTCAGCGCCTCTGTCCGTTCCTCAATGAGCCGGTTCAATCCCCAAAAAAGTCGGTACAAAATAATAAAACTTAACGTTCCTTCAACCAAAGTCAAGCTTACAATAAAGCGCCGTTGAATGCCTGATGTTAACCAACGAGCCAGTTCCCCGCCTACAAGCGCCAACCCAACAATCAAAATGCTGCCGCGAACGGCAAAATAATGTGCCGGCTGCAAATTGCGTCGCGAGTAGAATGTTCTTGAAACGGCCGATAACGACACTATCAACGCCAACAGGGTGATAAAGCTGTAAAGCTGCCAGCTCAATTGCCCCCAGACGCCAAAAATCTGGCTGATTTGCGCTTCTGCCAGTAGCAAAAGGGAAACGACCAGCTCGCCTTCAAAGAAGTGGCCTTCCTGCCGGTACATTTGCCAACTCTGCCAGGCTGCCCATAAAAGCCCGCTCATGGTGACGCCGGTCATCACATACTTGAGAAGTGGATCGAGGCTGTCCAATCGCGTCCATAAATCGGGATGCCAAAATGTCAGCCCGGCAAACAGACCATAAAAAATACCGCTTCCTAACCAGAGAATTAGATGATACTTATCGAGCCGTTCCTCCCAAACCGCGTTCCAGCGAACGGATGCGGCCGTGAACAGCACAGCGGCTAAAAAAAGACCTATTCGCGCTGACCATTTAACGGGTTCATTGGCAACCTCGGTAAAAAGTACGCCTGGCGTGTAAATGCTGTTGAGTAATGAAAAGGCAGAGAGGGCGATATAAGCTATCCGGGTAAAGAAAGCACGCGATTGCAGCGGGGTGCGTAAGGCTGTGGCCGAGAACAATCCGGTTAATAAGGCCATGAAACTGGTGAAGGCCATGACATAAAAATGAACCAGATGAGAATACCAAATTGTACGCCAGACAGGCAGATCCCACGCCGGAACCAGGCGTAAAAGCGCAAAAATCAGCAGCGGCAAGACAATGGTTATGATGCGCATCCGCTGCTTGGATGATGGAAATACGTGTTGCATAGGGTTATTTTACGGCCGTAATCTATAAATCTGCCTTACGATTTGCTTTGTGTTACAGTTTGCAAAGATACCAATAGTGGAGGATCAAATGAAACCTATTTTGCGCGACTTTCCTTACAGTTTTGAAACAGAACGATTGACCATTCGCGGCCCCTTGCCTGGCGATGGGGAGGAACTGCATACGGCCGTTACCGAATCCCAAGCCGAACTCAAGCCCTGGATGCCCTGGGCGGTTGATCTGCCCGACGCCGAAGGGTACGAAGCCCGCGTCCGCGAAGGACAGGTCAAATTCCTGGCCCGCGAAGATTTGTGGCTGATGCTTTTGTTAAAAGGAACCCACACCATCATCGGCGGCAGCGGCCTGCATCGGCTGGATTGGGCTGTCCCCCGCTTTGAGATCGGCTACTGGGTGCGTACAGCCTATGCCCGGCAGGGGTACATTACTGAAGCCGTGGCCGGAATCACCGACTTTGCCTTCGATGTGCTGGGCGCCAGGCGCGTGGAGATCCGCTGCGACGCCCGGAACGAACGCAGCATGGCCGTTGCCCGGCGGTCGGGCTTTAATCATGAAGGCACACTGCGCTGCGAGGATCGCCATCATCTCACCCAAGAATTACGGGATACACTGGTATTTAGCAAAATCAAGCAAGACGGTTGATTATTATTGGAAGACTGTTACAATTTCGTGGTTTACAAACCCTATATCTAAAAAGACGTAAAAACGCCAGACCTATCTTGGCGTTTTCCGTTTTAGGACATGTTTAATGGATAACAGAGATTATTATTGGCTTTTGATTATTGTAGTGATTATGGCGGTAGCAGGTTGGATCGTACAGAGTCCCAACTTTCCAATCGTGCGCGGCCTGGATTTACAAGGCGGGCTGCAGGTGTTACTGGAGGCCTACATTCCTCCTTCAGAAGCGGTTACGGCCGAACAAATGGATACCGCCCGTCAAATCATTGACCAGCGCGTGAATGCCCTCGGCGTTGCCGAACCGCTGGTGGTCACAGAGGGCGAACGGCGTATTCTGATAGAACTGCCGGGTATTGAAAACCCTGATGAGGCTGTCGCGTTGATTCAGGAGACAGCTTTATTGGAGTTTATCGATACGGGCAGCAACCCACTGCCGGAAGGAATGTGCGTGCGTACATCAACCAATATCGGGCCTTCACGTTGTGAATTGACCACAGGAGGAGCGATAACGGATACGATTAATAATCCTGCGCCAACTTACGAGACAGTTTTGACCGGCGCTGCCTTGCGGGAAGCGCACGCCCAGTCCAGCCAATTTGGCGAGCAGTATGTTTCTTTTGCCCTTCAGCCAGATGCGACACAGCTTTTTGCCGATTATACAAGCTCTCATATCGGTCAATTTCTGACGATTGTCATGGATAAGCAAGTGATTTCCAGCCCGCGCATCAACTCGGAAATTGCCGGTGGCAGCGGTTCGATTACTGGGCAATTCACATTGGAAGAGGCGCGTAAGCTGGCCTTGCAGCTTCGCTTTGGCAGTCTGCCGGTTCCGCTGCGTATTGAAAGCACACGGCAGGTTGGGGCGACCTTGGGGGAATTGTCTATTTCCTCCAGCATTCGCGCCGGGATTATTGGGTTGGCGGTCGTGCTGTTGTTTATGTTGGTTTATTACCGTCTGCCTGGTTTTTTGGCGGATATTGCTTTGTTGGGGTATGCCTTGCTGAATATCGCCGTTTATATGTTGGTTCCGATTACGTTAACGCTGCCGGCTATCACAGGCTTTTTGATTTCGGCCGGTATGGCGGTGGATGCAAATATTCTTGTGTTTGAACGTATGAAGGAGGAGCTGCGCAAGGGCAGTTCGCTGCGCGAGGCGATTGGGGCCGGATTTGACCGGGCCTGGACGTCTATCCGAGACTCGAATATTGCCACGCTGGTGATTAGTTTTATTTTGCTTATTTTTGGCCGCAGTTTTGGCGCGAGTACGGTGCAGGGGTTTGCTTACACTCTGGCGATTGGCGTGCTTATTAGTATGTTTACGGCCGTCTTCGTGACGCGGACGTTTGTTCGGATAGTGTTGGGCCGGGCGGCAAACAAGCTGACCGGCAAAAAGTGGCTCCTGGGGGTATGATCTAAGGTTATGATTGGGCGCGATTTTCTGTACCCAATCTTTGGTGAATCATTATGTTTAATTTAGTGCAAGGTCGTCGTAAATATTTTCTGTTCTCTGTCACCCTCATTGGTTTGGGGATTTTAGCCATGATTTATTCGCTTATCACAACCGGGGCTGTGTTCCCGCTGGGGGTTGATTTTTTGGGTGGCACCCGTTTTGAGCTGCAATTCTCCCGGCCGGTGACGGAGGCGCAGATTGAGGAGACGTTTGCCCAGTTTGATATTACCAATATCTCGGTAATTGCTTTGCGTGGCGAGTCGCTGGAAAATGCGTGGCAGATTCGCACGCCATTTGTAACGCCGGAAGAATCGCAGGCGATTTTGGCGGCGTTGGAGCAGGACGCCGCTCCCTTGTTACCGGATACGACTTCGGTGCAAAGTGTCAGCCCGTCGGTGGGTGGCGAGGTGACGCGGGCGGCGTTTATAGCCATTTTGGTGGCGGCTGTGGTGGTTTTGGTGTATATCATGATTGCTTTTCGCCAGGTTCCCAAGCCGTTTCGTTATGGCGCCAGCGCCGTAGCGGCGATGATTCATGATTTGTTTGTGATTTTTGGGTTTGCAGCCGTTATGGGAATGCTGCGCGGTTGGGAGGTGGATGCGTTGTTCTTGACGGCCGTTCTCACCGTTGCCGGGTTTAGTTTGCAAGATACGATTGTGGTGTTTGATCGTATCCGCGAAAATATTGCCAAACGGCCGCTAGAGAAATACGAAACCGTCGTCAATCGCTCCATCCTGGAAACCATTCACCGCTCGCTGGCGACGCAGTTAAACGCCATGTTTGTGATGGTCGCCATCCTGCTATTCGGCGGCGCGTCCATCAAACCGTTTATCGCTGTCCTGTTTGTGGGCATGTTGAGTGGGACGTATAGTTCTATTTTTACGGCCGTTCCCCTGTTGGTGTCTTGGGAAAAGAACGAGATTCCGCTTTTGAGAGGGTGAAGGCGGGGACAGAGAGTGGGACGTGGATAAGTTGAACGATTAAGGATGAAGAAACTGTGGGTTTTGTTAGCTGTCGTCCTTTTGATCGGGTGCGGGCAGCCCGCCCCGGAGGTACGGCCGGATGTAACCGGCGCACCGCTGCCGACGACGGCCGCTTTACCGCCCACTTTTACGCGCCCGGCAACGGCCGTTCCCCCGTCCACACACACGCCCCGTCCCACGCCGACAACGGCCGTTACCGTCACCGCCATTGATTTTGATAAAACGGCCGTCGAACTCCGCTACGCCATCCCGGCCCTCGGCTTGGACCGCCGCCTGCGCGGCAACATTTCCGGGCAGATTATTGCTGTGGATGAAACCACTGCCCAGACCGAGCAGTACAACAGTCAATCCAATACCCTGGTTGAATTACAGCAGGCTTTAGCCGATATCAGCCTGGAGCGTGTGCCGGAAGGATGTGATACATGTGTTCAACTGACGTTTGATTTGCCTTTGGCCGGTGAGTCTGGCGCCGGCTGGCTGCAAGATACCCGTCTGCTGGTCAGTATTGATAATTTCATGACGGCAGCGCTTGGCCCCCATTTCCCGCCAGGAACACAGGTTGGCTTGCGGCGCAGCATCTCCCCGTATGCGCCGGCACACACATTGGCGCTCACGGAAGACGGCCGTTTATGGCGCTGGCTGGCAACCGATTTTCAAATTCCGGAACCAGCCGACGCGGCCGTGGCCCCCAACTTGCCCTTGCTCTTAAACACCCTGCCCCTGGACGATTTAGGGGCGGAATATAGTGTTGTTTGTGACGGGACGCTGCCCATCGAATCCTTGTTCGTGAGCGCCGAAAAGCCGCCCATTCGCATCGTTTGTCCCCAATTTGCCCTGCCCCGCGCCCTGCTCCCGCTTTACCTGGCCCTTGATACCCTGTTATCCCCCACCATCGCTGATGTTTCTGTGCCGCGCCCACCATCTGCTTTCTCTCTGGACGCCCTGCTCGTTTACGACCGCGCCGATGATACCCGGTTGACTATTTACCAGGACGGCCGTGTGGCGGCCATTGACGCTGCTGATACCTTTACCAGTACGTTGAGCGGCTCCCAAATCATCAGCCTGACAACCAGCCTGTTAGCCAGCGGCCAATTGCAGCTGGGATTGCGTTCGTTCCGGCCTACAGCGACGCCTGTGGCCACGACGACGGTAGAAGCGGTTCCGCCGGCCGTTTCCCGTCTGCTGGTTCGTGGCCCGCAGGGTGTGTATGATGGGCAGTGGCCGGGTATCCCCGATTTGGCAGAATTGAACGCGCTGTTAGACTCCCTTTTATCGCGCCGCGAGGCTGTTCCGGCGCCGTCGGAAACGGCCGTTTCCCCAACTTCCTCACCTACGCCCAATCCATAAAACAACCGGCAAACAATTTAATGTTGGCTGAACGTAACGAATTGGCCTTGCCCCGGTGAGTTACAATTGGGCGACAGTTAAGATTAAAATAGTGAATGGAGACGAATAATAAATGAGGGTATTGTACCTGACTGATGGCCGCCTATCTTACCGTTCTGATTATGATATGCCGGAACTACGGCCCAAAGAAGCGCTTATCCGCGTCAGACTGGCCGGAATTTGCGCCACCGATCTGGAAATGGTAAAGGGATATGATCCTGATTTTCGCGGTGTGTTAGGCCATGAATTTGTTGGTGTGGTAGAAGCTGTTGCCGATCAGGCTGATACAGAGTGGGTTGGGTAACGTGTTGTCGGCACGATTAACCTGGGCTGTGGTCAATGTCATGTTTGCCTGGCCGACGGACCGGAACATTGCCCGCGGCGTCTTGCGTTGGGCATTCACGGCAAAGATGGCGTTTTTGCTGATTATGTGACCCTGCCGGTGGCTAATTTGCTGCCTGTGCCTGATGCCATTCCTGACGAAACGGCCGTTTTTACCGAACCGCTTGCGGCCGCTGTCCGCATCCAGGAACAGGTAAACGTGCCGCCGACAGCGAAAACGGCCGTTGTTGGCCCTGGCCGCCTGGGGTTACTGACCGGCATGGTTTTGGCCCTGTCCGGAAACGATGTCACCATGCTGGGCCGCCGGGATGTTTCCCTGGAACTGCCGGCTCAATTGGGTTTGAACACCGGATTGGTCGATGCGTTTTCTGATAATAGTTTTGACTTTGTTGTTGATGCCACTGGCAATGAGAACGGCTTTGCTCATGCGCTGCGCCTGGTACGGCCGTTAGGCACAATCATCCTCAAAAGCACCTTTGCCGGAGACGGGAAGCTGAACCTGACCAAACTCGTTGTGGCCGAAATCAACGTCGTAGGCTCCCGCTGCGGCCCCTTTGCGCCCGCTTTGCGCCTGTTGGCCCGCGGCCATCTTGATCCCCGTCCGCTCATTGATGGTGAATATGTTTTGTCAGATGGTTTGGCTGCCTTTCACCATGCGGCTCAATCCGGTACTCGTAAGATCGTGTTACGGCCGTAAGTAATCGTTCGGAAATAACTTCCCGGTTTTCGTAAACCGTATTCCGTATTCCGTAAACCGTATTCCGTCACGACACGGGTAACGGAATACGGATAACGGGTAACGGATGATCAAAGCGCTAAGTTAATTACGACCAAGGGTTCGTTCGTTTATAACTTTGGCATTTGAAAAATTGTAACCAAGTAATTGGTAACTGGTAATTACCCAATTACCCAATTACTCAATTACCAATTACCAATTACCAATTACCAATTACCAGCAAACTGCAAAGTTAATTTTGAACGAACCCTAAGCTCGACTTTGTACAAAATTCGAAATCAGAAATATTTCCAGATAATTTTGTAACCAGAGTGAGAATCTGATTTTAGTCAATGCAACTTTAC
>JAJRYT010000108.1 GCA_024275635.1 Chloroflexota bacterium
GCACGGCGACTCGATTTTAGAAGTGGGGTGTGGCACGGGAGCGCTCACCCGCTGGCTGGCTGACTATGCAGGCGGCAAGAGCCGGATCAAAGGTATCGATTTCAACCGCTATTTGCTGCGGGAAGCCGAAACTCTTGCCCGTAGCAAAGGGTTTGAAGGCATGGTGGAATTTGAGAAAGGCAATGCTGAAAATCTCCCATATCCCGATCACGCCTTTGACGTGACCATGTCGGTGACGGTGATGGAAGAGGTTGATGCCGACAAGATGCTGGCTGAAATGATTCGCGTCACCAAACCGGGCGGCAAAGTTGCCGTCATCGTGCGCGCTTCAGATATACCCTTTTTCATCAATATGCCGCTGGGCGAAGCGTTGAAAGCAAAGCTTGAAGATCCAAAAGAGTGGGTCGTCGCTGGGCCGCATGGCTGCGCTGACGTTAGCCTTTACCGCAGATTTCAAGAGACGACCCTAACCAATGTCAAAATGTTTCCCCATTTGGTAGCTTTCGATAGGCCCTGGCTGGATTTCTTGCAGGCTTCTGTCATGTCTATGCTGGATCAGGTGGAAGCGGTGGAGTTCCAAACCGCGCGCGCCCAGGCCGAGGCAGAAAACACCTTCATCTTTTCATATCCCCATCATTGTGCTGTGGGTACGAAGCCTTTGTGAGTAAGCTACCCCGCCATCACTTTTAATTCTTCCAGGAGGGAGACGGCCGTTTCCCCCACAGTTGTCTTTACCGCTCAATCGCGCCCAGCGCTTTGAGCGCTACTTTTTGGGCGTTAGTAATGCCGGTAACGGCCGTAATATCCATCCCGGCATAAGGCCCTTCAATCTGCAGCATATCCAAACAACGGCCGGTCTGCACGTCCCACAGCTTAATCGTGCCATCGGCGCTGCCGCTGAAAAGAATGTCCCCATCTGCGTTAAAAGCCACTGAAAATACGGTGTCCTCATGCCCATCGAGGATTCCCTGCAACGCGCCGCGTGCAACATCCCACAAGCGCACAGAATGGTCGGCGCTGGCGCTAGCCAGCAGCGACCCGTTCGGATTGAAGGCCACCCCCCAAACCCAATTGTCGTGACCGGATAACACCCGAACCGGTTCATTTGTAGCCACATTCCAGAGACGAACTGTTCCATCCCAACTGCCGCTGGCCAGCAAGCCGCCATCGGCGCGAAACGCCAGCGCGCTGACAGCTTCGGTATGCCCTTCCAGCGTGTGTAGATGCGCTCCGGACGCAGCATCCCATAAACGGATAGTTTGATCATGGCTGCCGCTGGCGAGCAGAGCGCCTTGGGGACTGAAAGCGACCGCCTCGACCCAGGTTGTATGCCCTTGCAGTCGGTGGCGCCGCTGCCAGGTCGCTGCATCCCACACGTAGACATGACGATCATGGCTGCTGGCTGCCAGAAGCTGGTCATCGGCGCTAAACGATACATCAGTAAAACCGCGGCTGCCAGCCAGCACAGCATAGGGCGGTTCTGACGAAGCGGCTCGTGTGCGCCAGACGCGCACAGCCCTGTCGGAACCAGCGCTGGCCGTCCAGGCCCCATTTTGGCTGAAAGCGACGGCGTATATCCGCTGTGTGTGCCCCCTGAATTGGCTTTGAATTTTTCGACCGGCAAGCTGCCACAAATTGACCATCTTATCTTCGCCCACGCTAGCCATCATGGAACCGTCTCGACTCAAGGCAATGTCCCATACCCAATCAACGTGGCCGCGCAAGGTCTGGCGTAAGACACCGCCTTCAACATCCCATAACCGTACGGTGGAATCGTTGCTGCCGCTGGCTAAGGTCTGGCCATCCGGGCTGAAAGCGACGCTGTTTACCGGTTCCGTATGTCCGTGCAGAACGGCCGTTATGTCCCCAGCGCCCACATCCCATAAGCGTATGGTTTGGCCTTCGCCGGCGCTGGCTATTTTCTGCCCATCGGGACTAAACGCCACCGTTCGCACCGCTTCGTTGTGTCCCAAAAAACCGCGCAGTTTTCCCCCCGTCTGCGTATCCCACAAGTGTAAACATTGGTCGCGGCTGCCGCTGACGAGCCGTTTTCCATCTGGACTAAAGGCAAGAGACGTAACCGACGCGGTGTGACCGTGCAGCACATGCAGGCATTGGCCGTTTTGCTTATCCCATAGGCGTACTGTCTCATCCTCGCCGGCGCTGGCCAACGTCAACCCGTCGGCGCGCCAGGCTATATCGTTCACACGCTGCGTATGACCCTACAGCGCTTGCAGACATGCCCCATCAGATACCTGCCACAGACGGACCGTCTGGTCTTCGCTCGCGCTGGCTACAATCAGACCATCCGGACTAAAAGCAAGGCCATATATGCCGCGCGTATGTCCAGGCAATGTACGCAAACATTCGCCATTTTGTGCGTCCCACAACCGCAACGCGCCGTCCGTGCCGCCGCTGGCTAAGGTATAGTCAAGGGGAGAAAAAGCAATGGCTTCCACAAAACTTTCATGGCCGCGCAGCAGACCATATGACTGATTGTTATGGGTTTGCCACAACATCACTTCTCTATCGCCGGTCCCGGCTGCCAACAGTTTGCCATCGGCGCTGTAGGCAATCTGATTGATAAAACCAAACGTGTCGGTAAAAGCGGCGTCCGTTAAATCAGCATGGGCAAAGTTGACATCTTTGGCTTCCATGCCGCGTAAGTGCGCCTGCCAGACGCTCAGATGCGAAAAATCGTGCCCGCGAATGTCGGTTATACCGGTTTGCAGCAGCAAATTGAGCAAATTACCAGCCGCATAAGAACGCGCAAAGCGTGATTGGGCGCGTAAATGATTGAGCAGCGCGCGGGTGTGCGCAGCCTGGTCAAGGGAACGCCAGCGGGCAGTCAGGCGAGCGGCAATGGGATGCAGGATAAGACGCGCCTGACTATGGCGAATGTGCGCTTCAATTTGGGCGTTGAGCAGCGCATGACTGGCCAGAAATTGGGGCGTGTTGGCGGCGATTTCCTGGCTGATGATTTCAATTAAGCGGTCGGTGACATATTCTGATACGACATTCTGGAGGGTGAAGCCCGCTTCTTCTTTTTCCAGAAGCGAGCGGCGCTGCAAGGAGCGTAATGCGGCCAAAAGTAAACGCCGGGGCGCAGGGTTCCACATCACAGTTTGTAATGTTTGGAGCGAGACTGTCCGGCGTTCAATTGCCAGCCAAAATAGAATGGATTGTTCCAGTTCGCCAAGTCGAACAAACTGTTGATCCAACACATCCTGAATATCATCGAAAATGGGCGTGCCTTCATCCAGGAAGGCAGTGATGTCGCCCGCATAAAAATCCTGGACTGTCTCCACGATCAACTTGAGGGCCAGGGGATTGCCTGAGTAGCGCCGTACAAGCATTTGGGCGAGGTCGGCTTTCACGATGAGTCCTTGCGCTTGCAAAATTGCCTGGCCCGTAGCGTCATCTAATCCCGTCAACTGTAAGGAGCGCACCAGATGCGTATTCCATTCCAGCCGCGTTATCTCAGACGGCCGTTCCCGGCTGGTCAACAACAAGCAGCTTTGATGGTCGCCATGCCCTACACGCTGGATGAGTTGGCCGTAATCGGCATAGCTGGGCCGATAAGCGCCCGCCTGCTCGCCTTTCCGTCCAGACTGCAAAATACTTTCCACATTGTCGAGGATCAGCAGACAACGCTGCCGGCGCAGCCAATCGAGCAGCAGGGTCAGTTGGGCGTCCAGCCCAGACGGTAATTTGGTCACGGCCCGATCTGATAAAAATGGCAGCCACATTTGTAGCAGGTCAGTGAGCGGCGGCGCGTTGAGCAGCGAGCGCCAGATGATACATGTAAACGCGCCGGGCGACGCCTCTGCGGCCAGCGCGCGAACTACCTGCGCCGCCAGAGATGTTTTCCCCTGACCGCCCATGCCCAGAATTGTCACCACGCGGCAGCGGTCGCCAATCAACCAGTTTGTCAGGGAGTTTTGCTCTTCTTGACGGCCGTGAAAAACATCCAGATGAGGAATTTCGCCCCAGTCTACGCGAGGGGCTGCAAAGGGCTGGGGCGAACGCTTTGTTTCCGGAGTGAGCGCTTCATATAACATCGCTTCCAATTCCGCCCCTACCAAACGCACCGAAGGGATACGGCCGTCCCGCTCTTTGGTTAACATGCGGTCGAGCAAGTCGGCCAGGGCGTTGGGGATGTCGGGGCGGGCTTGACGAATATCGGGCAGGGGATCGTTGAGGATGTGGGCGATGTCGGCGACTGTTCCGGCTGTGGGTGTGGGGGCGTTAAACGGCCGTTCCCCCGCCAACATCTCGTATAACAACACCCCAAACGACCAGATATCCGCCCGCTCGTCCAACGTCTTGCCCAGGCAAGCTTCCGGGCTGAGGTAAGCATAGGTTCCCACGATAGTTCCCTGCTCTGTTAACAACGATTCCCGTCCCAAACGCGCCGTGCCAAAGTCAGTCAGGCGCGGCAGCCCATTCTCATCCAGCAAGACATTAGCGGGCTTCAAGTCGCGGTGCAAGATGTCCAGGCGGTGAGCGCGGGTCAGGGCGTCGGCCAGGTCAAGGGCGATTGTCAGGGCCTGCGCCAGCGGCAGCGCCCCATCCTTTTGCAGCCGCTGCCGCAAATCGCCGCCGGGGATGAATGCCATGACCAGGAAGTGACGGCCGTTCTTTTCATCTACCGCCAGCAGTTCGACAATGTTGGGATGGTTCAGCCGCCGCAGCGCTTCCGCCTCCTGCTGGAAGCGGGCGATCAGCCCCAGATTTTCGGCGATGGCCTCGGCTTTCAACTTTTTGATGGCGACGGTCGCGCCGGTGCGGCTGTCCCGTCCGCGATGCACAACCCCCATCGCCCCGCGCCCGATTTCCGGGCCGAGGGCGTACCGGCCGGCGATCAGGTCGGGGTTGGCCGGGCGCAGGTCGTTGTTTTGGATACGTTCGACCAGGGCGACCGTTTCCGGCTCTGGGGACAGGCCCATTTCCGCCTGCAGGATTTCACGGCAGCGGTCAAATTGGGCCAGCGCGCCGCCCCGATCCCCGGCCAGGGCCAGCGCCTCGATCAACTGGCGGTGGGCGCTCTCCGACCAGGTTTCCAATTCAAGCTGGCGGCGGGCAGTGGCCTGGGCGGCGGCAACACGGCCGTTACGCAGCTGCCGGGCGGTCAAATCAGCCATCACTTTCAGGGCCAGCCCGTGCAGCCGTTCCCGTTCCTGCCGCAGCCACTCCTCAAATTCCAGGCTGTCGCAGGTGAAGCCGGGCAGCAGGTCGCCGGTGTAGCGGGAGACGGCCGTTTCCAAATCCCCCCGATCTAAGGCGTCCAAAAACTGGCGAACATCCAGGCTGTGTTGGCTATCGCTATTGAATTGAACGGTCTGGCGGGTGACGTGCAGGTACGGCCGTTCCTGACCATTGGGGTTCAGAACTTTGCGCAACTGGTAGAGGGATTGGCGTAAATTTTGCCGGGCGATGGCGTCCGTTGTCTCCGGCCAAAAAAGGGCTGCCAGGACATCGCGGGGAAACGGCCGTTCTGCCTGCAGCGCCAGATAAGCCAGCAGCCCTTGCACATTGGCCGAGCGGAAACGACTGACCGGCTGTTGCGCCAGCGCCACATTAAAGGCCCCCAAGAACTTTAAGGAGAGCGACAACATTAATAAAGTATATCAGGTTTTTATAAATTTTATGAGAATATGGTGATGATGCTTATCCCTGGCGGAGAAATTCCTGTCACTTTAAGCCACAATGCCATAGGATTTGTTTAATGAGGGGTTGGGTTGAGTCGTTTTGGGAGAGAACGGCCGTTGCCACCACCCGCTTAATTAACGCCTTGTTATCTAACCGCCAATACTGCTCGGTGACGGCCGTCAGGTAGCGTAAGACGGCCAACTGCACTTCGTTATCCGCGTTGTTGATGAGCCGGATCGCCCGTCCCGCATTCTCTCGCGCCAGATAATGGGCCATCAGACGTTTAGCCGCGTACTGTTTGGTGATGGGATGCGGACTGGTCAATTCCGCCTCGAAATGGCTGAGTCGTTGTTGAAATTCGGCGTCATCCATGAACGCACGCGCTTCCGTCGGCGTGAGTCGAGTGAGATATAGTTCATCTTCACTGCTGGTCACGTCATACTCGTAATGCTCGTCGTACTGGTAAAAAACGTCGCAAACAGGGCATCGCCGGAGGTGATGCGTGTCGCTGCCCGCTTTGCCCGGCGGATCAAATCGTCTCAATCTATCGGCCTCAGGCGGCAGCGCGTGCGACGGCCCGGTGAGCATGACGGCGTAAAAGCCATACTCGTTTTCGGCCAGGTTGCGGCAGATGGGGCATTGGTGGAGGGGGGCGTATTGAAAGGTCATTTTTTTGCCGATAAGTAACCGTGTTCCCGTATTCCGTAATCGGATTACGGAATACGGCTTACGGCCCTAAATATACAAATCCCGCTTCGAGTAACTCACATACGCGCCGGTGATGGCAGCTACCACAATCACCGCCGCCAGCCCGATGTAAAGCGGCTCAATTTTCGACTCGCGGAACATCAGCCCGGCGTCTACGTATTTGAAGGGAGTGACGTATTTGAGAAAGTCCAGTTTTTCGTGCAGATTGGTGATGATGGAGAAGAAGTAGGCGGCGAGGAGGATGGAAACGGCCGTTGACCCCGACCGTTTATACTGCTTCATTGCACAGCCCAAGAACAGCCCCACAGACAGGAAAACCAGTTGCAGCAGAAACAGCCCCAGCGTAGACATATTCAGAAAAGCATAAAACCCGCTGTCCGGTTGGTAAGACTGCGCGCTGGCAACCGTCACGCCCCAGGTGATCAGCAGCAGCCCTATACAGTTGACCAGCGCCGCCAGCGCTTTGGCCGTCACCACCCGGCTCCGCGTCACCGGCAGAACCAATGAAAATTCCACCGTCTTGTCCCGTTCCTCTTTGGAGATGATGTCGCTGCCCCACATGGTCGCCGCAATCCCGACGATAAGCGCGAAATAAGTGTACATCACGCCGTAAAACCCGCTCAGTGTAGTCAGATTAAATGCCTTCATGTTAAACGCATCCAGCAAGGCTTCGGGCATATTGTCCAAAACCGCCAGTAGTTCAGGATTGTTGGCATAAGCCGAGAATTTGGCAAAGCCAATTGCTGCGAACAAGACGACAATCACGCCCCAGATGATCAGAGACTTCAAATTAGCATTGAGTTCTCTCAGAAAAATGTTCATAACATAACCTCCTCACGTTACCGAGGGAATGTCCCGGCGCGTGTACAGCCAGTAACTGGCTGCTGCCGAGACGATGATAACCGCCACGCTAATCATCACCAGCGGCGTATCGAACTGCCCGTTTTTGATGATGTAGTTGGGGTCAAAATGCTTAAACGGCGTGATTTTCTCGAACTTGCTCTCGCCGAGCATATCGCCAAACGCGCCCAGCACATACATGCCAAAGCCCAACCCCATCGCATACGGCGTCACACTGCGCACCCGCTTCACCAGCAGCGAAACCACCAGACCAACGGTGAGGAAAAACAACTGGAAAACGATCAATCCCAGCAGCAGCAGCGCCAGAATGCCAGCGTCGTAAGTTCTATCCCCTTTGAAGACATTGACGAAGCCAAACGCGCTGATCCAGACCACAACCTGGGTGATTCCTAAACTGGTCAGAACGGCCAGTAGTTTGCTGGTCATAATTTTAGAGCGGGCTACCGGCTTGGTCAGCAAGAAATCGGCCGTCAATTCGCGCTCCTCAATCGAGACCAGCCCGAACCCATAGTTGGCCGCCTGAATAGCGAGCATAATTTGCAGGAAGAAATAGACGAAACTGAAAAAGCCCATGATGGTAGAAAAGTCCACGTTGCCCATGCCGAATGCGGCCCGTAATTCCGGCGGGAAACTTTCCATCGTCTTGTTAATCAGGGCGGCGTCTTTGGCAAAGGAGGGAAAGATGGAAAGATAGAGCAAAGCCACCGCCGCTGCCGACACCGACCAGGTGATGACCGAGCGCAGGCGGGTTTTGAACTCGTGCTTGTAAATGTTGTTGTTCATGGTCATCCCTTTATTCGTAGTAGTGCATGAAAATTTCTTCCAGCGTCGGTTCTTCAATGGTCACGTCGGCCACCTGGATGCTGGCGATTTTTTGCATCATGGCATTGATATCGCCTTTGTAGAAGAAGCGTATGACGCCGTTACGGCGTTCCAGATTGGTCACGCCGGGAAGGTCAAAATGAGCCGGATCGAGGCCATCGGCAGCCACGCGGATTTTCTTATAATTATCCTGCTGCAATGTCTGGATATCTGAGATTTCCACGATGCGCCCTTCCCGGATGATGCCCACCCGGCTGCACAACTTCTGCACTTCGCCCAGGATGTGCGAGGAGAAGAAGACGGTCACCCCGCGCGCATTTTACTCACGGATCAGGTCGAAGAATTTGCGCTGCATGAGCGGGTCAAGGCCGCTGGTCGGTTCATCCAAGAACAGCAGCTTGGGCGCGTGCAAAAGTCCCTGCACGATGCCGACTTTCTTTTTGTTGCCGTAGGAAAGGTCATCAATACGTCGGTTCAAATCCAGTTCCATATATTCGGCCAACTCGTGCAGCCGTTTGGTGTGGTCGCCTTCGTAAAAACTGGCCGAATACTTGAGCAAGTCAATTACCTTCATCCGCTCGTAGTAGAACACTTCCGAAGGCAGGTAGCCTATGTTTTTGCGGATTTCGGGGCCGAATTTAACCACGTCCCTGCCAAAAATGGCCGCGCTGCCACCGGTGGGGTAAATCAGGGAGAGCAGCAGCCGGATGGTGGTGGACTTTCCGGCCCCGTTCGGCCCGATGAAGCCGAAAATTTCTCCTTCTTCGACTTTGAACGAGACATCCACGATGCCCCGCGCTTTGCCATAATACTTTGTTAGCTTGTCAACTCCGATTACGCTCATAGTGCGACTCCTTGTGCGCCCGATTTACCAAATCGGGCTACTGCGGCGCGCCGCTCAGGCCATGCCGCAGAAAATCAATAAATTGGTCAATGGTTGCCATCAATTTATGGCCATAGTCCGGGGCGATTTGTTCGGTGTAGTACTCTAAAACGGCCGTATTCGTCGCCACGATCAAATAAGCAAACAGGGCCACGTCAATGCCGTCCCGGACTTCGCCTTTGGTGATGGCGTTTGTCAGCAGTGTTTCAAAAAGCGTCTGGGCGGTGGCTACATTATCGCCCATCACTTCTTCGTAAATGGGCATCCCTTTGCTCGCCAGCAGTTTCTTGCTGATTGCGGCATATTGCGGGTGTTCAACGGCGAATTGAATGCCGGACAGGTACATTTCTCGGAGCAGTATGAAAAAGTCATACTGCTCAGGGTTCTGCATGACAGGTGCCAAATAGTTGAGTTTAGCTTCTCCGATCAGTTGCAGCAGGTAAAGGAACAAGTCCTTTTTGTTCTCGAAGTATTGGTAAAAGCTGCCTTTGGCGATGCCAACGTTCGCCACAATACGGTTGATGCTGGCCTGGTTGAAGGGGTGAGCAGCGAATTCAGCAACGGCCGCTTCGCAAATCGCATCCCGTTTTTCGGCGGGTATATTGAAGAAGGTTTCTTTCGGCATAACACCCTTGCAGTTAAGTGACCAGTCGGTCATGTGACTGGACGGTCACATTTTAGAGTGTTTTGTACGGGTGTCAAGATGAGTCGCGCAGCCTTGTGCGGTAATCGGTTAACTAAATGTCGGGGGCTGGATACGGCCGTTCAAATAACGCGCTACGTGAGCCGACAAATCCAGCGGAGGAAGCGGCGCTGCGGGGGACGCCGCCCGAATCACATTGATACTGATCAACGGGCCAAGCAAGCCCGCCACCCCATGCATTGGAGGTTCTTCCATTAAAACCCCCTCTGCCTGGTAACGCGCCAAAAGCTGTCCGACGTGCTCCATCATCGTAAACGGCGTATCCAACATCTCCGCCAATTCAGGGTAGCGTGGAATCTCGGAGAGGATCAGGTAGAAAAATTGGCCGTATTTTTCCGCCGCTGCCTGGTAAGCCTGGACAACCCGCAGTAAATCGGCCGTGACATCCCCCGAATAGTACGCCGCCGTTTGCAAATCCACCTTTTCCGTCAACACCATGATCGCCTGTTTGACCAGTTCCGCCTTACTGCTGTATTTGCGAAACAACGTCACTTCACTGATACCGGCTGCTTCGGCGATTTGTTTGGCTGTCGCCCCGGCATAGCCGCGTTCAACCACCATCTGCATTGCGGCGTTGTATACTTGTTCATCGTTAACAATTTTTGGCATTTGCGTCTCTCGTGTGTCAAAATGATGTTACCATCATATCATAAGCAAGTATTGACTTACAATAAAAATTCGCTAACATTATAGTTAGTGGACGCTAACATTAAGTTGGCGGCCGGGTTGGTTCAAGCTGTAAGGTTGAATCTGTTCAGGAAAAAATGGTAACGATACTCACTCAATCCCTCCTTTTAGCCGCTAGTGGCCTATTGTCTATCGGCTCCATCACCCTGGTCATTTTGCTGCTGATTTCAGACCGGGGCTGGCGCAATGGGCTGGGTTATGCGCTGGGTTATTTCAGCGCCTACTCGGTGATTGGGGTCTCGGTCGTCGCTTTGGGCTACCGTGCTGCCCAAAACAGCAGCGGGGAACCGGGCCTTTTCCTGCCCATTGCGTTGCTGGTGTTGGGGACGCTGCTGCTGTGGCTGTCGCTACGGAACTGGCGCAAGCCGCCCGCGCAGAGCCGCGAGGAGCCGCGCTTTTTTAGGATTGTGGACAACATCACGCCGCTGAAGGCATTTGGCTTTGGCGCTTTGGTGACGGTGATGAATATCAAAAATCTGGCCTTATTTTTGTCGGCGCTCTCTGTTGTCATCTTCAGCCGCCTCCCCCTCGCCGAAAAAATCGTCATCACCCTGCTGGATACGTTGGTCTTTTGTCTGTCGGTCATCATTCCCGTCCTGATTTACGTATCCTTCCCCCGGCGCGCCAGGGATGTGCTGCTGGCTTTTCGCGGGGTGTTAGAGCGAAACGGCCGTGCCCTCGGCATCTGGCTCCCCCTCATTTTCGGGCTGCTCTTCCTCATGAAAGGGATCACTTCATTATTATGACTCAACACACAACCCTCATCCTCCCCTTCTCCCAAATCCGCGCCAAAGACCTGCCCCTGGTGGGCGGCAAAGGGGCCAACCTGGGCGAGATGACCCACGCCGGCTTCCCCATCCCTCCCGGCTTTTGCCTGACAACAATCGCTTTCCAACAGTTCATGGCCGCCTGCCCCGACGCCGACGAGATTTACCGGCTGCTGGACGCCGTCACCCCTTCCGATGTGGAGGCAGTTCGCCGCATCGGGCAGCAGGTGCGCCAGACCTTGTTGGCTGTGCCCGTGCCGCCGGTGGTGGCGACGGCCGTTGGCCAACAATGGCAGCAGCTCGGCACAAACCGCGCCTACGCCGTCCGTTCCAGCGCCACCGCCGAAGATTTGCCCGACGCCTCCTTTGCCGGACAGCAGGACACCTACCTCAACGTCATCGGCGAGGCAGCCCTGCTTGACGCCATCCGCCGCTGCTGGGTCTCCTTGTTCACCGACCGGGCCATTTTGTACCGCAGCCAGAACCATTTCCCCCACCGTGAAGTGCAGCTTTCCGTTGTGGTGCAGCAAATGGTCATGGCCGAGAAATCCGGCATCCTGTTTACGGCCGATCCCCTCACCGGCCACCGACACACGCTGACCATTGACGCCAGTTTCGGCCTGGGCGAAGCGCTGGTCAGCGGGCTGGTCTCGCCCGACTCCTACCGGGTGGACAAACGCGCGCAGACAATCATCGCCCGCCAGATTGCCGATAAGCAGGTCGCCATCTTCCCGGAAAAGGAGGGCGGCGTGCGGCAGGAACCGTTAGACCCGCCCCGGCGAAACGAAACCGTCCTCAGCGACGCCCAAATCCTGGCGCTGGCAGAGATGGGCGGCCGCATCGAAGCCCATTACGGCACACCGCAGGACATCGAGTGGGCCATCACTGGCGGGGAAATTTATTTGTTGCAAGCCCGCCCCATCACCTCCCTCTACCCCATTGACGGGCTGCAATCACCGGACGCCACTCTGCGCATCTACTTCAGCATTGGCCACCAGCAGAACATGACCCGCGCCATGCCTCCCCTCAGCCTATCCAATTTCCCGCTTTTGATCCCCATCGGCCGCGGCCGCAGCCGGTTTGAGAATGCCTACATCCGCTTCAGCGGCGGTCGGCTGTTTGTGGACCTGACCACGCTCCTGCGCCATCCTCTGCTGCGCCGGGTAGCCTTTGGCGTGACATCCCAATTCGACGCCCTGGGGCCGGAGACGCTTCGAGCCGCCATGCAGCGGCCTGAATTTCAGGGAAAGCGAAGGGCGCATCTTTCGCTGCCGGCGCTTAAATTTGTGGCCGGGTTCATGCGGCAGGCGCTGTCCGCCCTGTGGCGGCAAGACCTGACCGGCTTTGTGGCGCGGACGAATGCGCTTATTGACCGATTCCTGGAGGAGACGGCCCGCCAGCTGAAGACCCATCCCGCCGGAAAGGCGCAAATCGAGGCTGTTCTGACCCAGATGGCCGCCATTTTCCCTTTTTTCATGAATTGGGTGCCGCAGGCGCTGGCCGGGGAGATGGCCAAGCGGCTGCTGACCCGGCTGGCGTGCAAGTGGCTGGAGCCGGATGAGGTGGAGGCGCTGACGCTGGGGCTGCCGGGCAATGTGGTCACGGAGATGAATCTGGCAGTTGGCGACCTGGCGGATCTGGCCCGCCAGTCGCCGCAGTTGGCAGCCTGGTTTGAGCAGTTGGGGGATGACGGCCGTTCCTGGTTGGAACAGGCCGCCCAACTGGAAGGCAGCGCCCCCTTCATGGCTGCCTGGGAAGCGTTCATCGAAAAGTACGGGGCGCGGGGGCAGGCGGAAATTGACATCATGATGCCCCGCTGGAGCGAAGAACCGCTGCCTGTGCTGCAAGTCATCGCCGGCGCGCTGCGGCAGGAAGCGGGCAGCCACCGCATCCAGCATCATAAACTGGTGCAGGCGCGGGAAGCGGCCGTCGCCAGGCTGCTGGCGACGGCGGGACGCGGGCTGTTGGGCGGGCTGCGCCGCCGCCTGTTCCGGCGGCTGGTTCACGTGGTGACAGAGGTTGGCGGGATGCGGGAACATCACAAACTGGTAGCCGTCCGCTTTTTGCAGGGGGTCAAGGAGATTTTGCTGCAAAATGCGGCCGCGCTGGCCGCCGCCGGTAAACTCGCTCGGCCAGACGACATCTGGTTTCTGACCTGGGAGGAAGCGGTGGCGATCTGGGAGGAGGATGGGGAGAGGGTGACGGCCGTCATCCCCCAGCGCCGCGCCGATCTGGCCCGGTATCAAAAACTCACCCCGCCGCTGGTCATCACCAGCGACGGCGAGACGCCGGCGGTGCAGTACCATGTGGATGACGCCCCGCCCGGCGCGCTGCTGGGCAACCCGGTCTCCCCCGGCGTGGTTGAGGGCGTCGTGCGCGTCGTGCGCGATCCAAACACGGAAACGCTCAACCCCGGCGAAATTTTGGTGGCTCCCTTCACCGATCCCGGCTGGACGCCGTTGTTCATTAACGCCGCCGGGCTGATTATGGAGGTGGGGGGCAGCCTGACGCACGGCTCGGTGGTGGCGCGGGAGTATGGCATTCCGGCCGTCGTTGGCGTGCGCGGGGCCACCAAAACGCTGCAAACCGGCCAGCGGGTGCGGGTGGATGGCAGCCGGGGGGTGATTGAAATACTCTAATTGCTAATTTAGGCCGCTGATGTGATGTTGGTGTCTGGCAAAATAAAAAGAGCGCCGCCATTGCGACGCTCTTTTTGGTGCCCTCACGGAGATTCGAACTCCGGTTTTAGGCTTGAAAGGCCTACGTCCTAGTCCCCTAGACGATGAGGGCGATGCGGAGGGGATTTTATCATTCGGTGACGTTACGGTCAAGGGGCTGTATTCTGACATTCTGACCTGTATTGGAACATCATCCAGCAGGCGCATGGTCGTGACAACGTGGCCGACAGCATCATACTCTATCTGGGTTTTATTCCCCATCAGATCGACTGTGGCATAGCGAGAGAACAGAAAAGAAAAGGGAAATATCAAAGTATAGAATTAGTTCATTGCCGGACTGTTTGGTTTAATCGCGTAAGATAAAAACGGCCGTTTCGGTTCAGGGTTGGCGGCAAATCCAGGTGACAGGGAATCCCGGTGGCGGTGGCAAAACGCTCGACTGCGTGGCCGATGGCTGCCAACGGTTCCTCGGCCGTCTGTTGGCGCAAATCGGCGATGGCGCGGCGGGCGTCGGCCAACGTAGCCCGCGCCCTGGTCTTAGTCTGGCCCGTAATCACCGCCGCCTCATCCAGTCGCCCTTTTTCCAGATGCGCTTCCAACGCTTCCAATTGCAAAATAACGCCTGCCAGCCCTTGCGCCAGCGTGTCGTGCAGTTCGCGGGCCAGGCGCTGCCGCTCCGTTTCCAAAGTGAGTGTTTCAACCTGATGGGCGTATTGGGCCAGTTGTTGGTGCGCCGTTTCCAATTCTCCCAGCAGCGTTTGGGCTTCCCACCGCGCATTCATCTGCCGGACAAACAGCAAAACGTAGACGAGAACGAACACCATCAGGATGACGGCCGTTCCCAACCAGGAGGTCACGATCGGCCAACTGCCAATCAGATACGCATTGAGGGCCATCAGCCCCAGGTAGCCCAGAACCGCCAGGAGCGACCGCCGCCAATCTTCCAGCATCCCCGCCGTTTCGCCGGCCAGCGCCATAAACAAACTAAAACTCACGGCAATGCCCTGGCTGATCAGGCTGAGAATGATGACCAGACCGATCTGGATGATGAGGTAAACGGGCAGGCGGCGGGGAAAGACGAAATAGGCGCTGAACCAATGCAGTACCGCGTGGACGGCCATGAGCAGCGTGAAGGGGATCAGGCGCGCCGGTTGGCGCACCGCTGGCGAGTCAACCAGGGCGCTCCCATAAACAAAGATGATGACCAGCAGCAGCAGGTAATAAAAGGCGCGGGTTTCCTTTACTTCCTTCTGGACGGTGGGATCAAGTTTCAAAAATCGGCGCATCATCATTCCTCAGCCTTCATTATAACAGCCGCCGGGGGAAAATGTATTGTCCAAAAGGGAATTGTACCATTGGACAGGTACGGCCGTTCCCCATTACCCGATGCGGTCCGGTTGGTAAGGCGGTAATCTATCCTGAGTAAACTTAGTAGATCGAGATTTTCGCCACGAATTACACGAATTTCACGAATGAAAACCGTCTAAATTCGTGCAATTGGTGAAATTCGTGGCGAAAAAAGGAAAACCAGTGAGTATGCAATCGCCCTATCAGATTTGTGAAATTCGTGGCAGATTTTGGATTTACTGAAACTGATTACTTTTGGGAGACATGAATGATGGAACCGATGATCGAAGTACAAAATTTTAGCAAACGCTATGGCAGTTTTACGGCCGTCAACAACATCAGCTTCACCGTGCCGCGCGGCCAAATCTTCGGACTGCTCGGCCCCAACGGCGCGGGTAAAACCAGCGTCCTGGAATGTCTGTAAGGCTTGCGCGCCCCCGACAGCGGCGTCCTGCGCGTCGGCGGCGTAGACCCGGCGCGGGAACAGCGCCAACTGCGGAACCGCATCGGCGTCCAGCTCCAATCGGCGGGAATGCCGGCGAGCATCACCCCCGACGAAGCGATGCGGCTCTTTTGCGCCTACCGTGCCGTTGCTCCACGTTATGATTTGCTGGATCGATTCGGCCTGGACAGCAAACGCAGTACCCAATTCCAGCAGTTGTCCACCGGACAGCAGCGGCGGCTGGCGCTGGCGCTGGCGGCGGCCCACGAGCCGCAGGTCTTGTTCCTGGACGAGCCGACGGCCGGATTGGATGTGGCCTCACGGGTCGAACTGCACGACTTGATGCGCGAACTACAATCCAACGGCACAACTATCATCCTGGCCACCCACGACATGGCCGAAGCAGAAGAGATGGCTGATCAAGTGGCGATTTTATTGGGCGGTCAACTGGTTGCCATGGGCACGCCGCTAGAAATCACCGCCACCGGCGCAGGTCTGACCAAGGTGTCGGTGCATACCCGTGAGACGACGCTGCTAACTAATCACCATACTTTCCCGGCCGTCAGCCAACGGCTGGTGAAGGAAGATTATGTTGTCTTCTTCAGCGCCGACATTGGCCCGACGGTGGCCGCGTTGATTGAATACGTGTCAGCTAACGGCGATGAATTATTGGATTTACGGGTGGAACGGCCGTCGCTCGAAGACCGATTCCTGGAATTAACGACAAAGAATTAACCGCAGAGACGCAGAGAACGCGGAGAAAAAATTAAAGCGCTGCGCCCTCCGCGCCTCTGCGGTGAAAAATGGAGGTTTATCATGCAAGCATTTGCCGCTCATTTTATATTTGAACTGCGGGTCGGTATCCGCAACAAGAGTCTGTTGTTCATGAACTACCTGTTCCCGTTGAGCTTTTACCTGATGATGGGGTTCATCATGCCCGGCATCAACCCGGCGTTCCGGGAGGCGCTTGTGCCGGGGATGGTTGCCTTTGCCATCCTGGCGGCGACGCTGCTGGGTATGCCCGACCCGCTGGTCAACGCCCGCGAATCCGGCATCTTCCGCAGCTACAAAATCAACGGCGTTCCGGCCGTATCGCTCATCTTCATGCCCGCCATGACTACCATCATGCATCTGGCCGTTGTCACCGGCATCATCGTCGCCACCGCGCCGCTCCTGTTCGACGCGCCGCTGCCGACCCATTGGGGCTACTTCGGCCTCATCACGCTGCTGCTGGCCTACGCCTGTGCCGGGCTGGCCGTCCTCATCGGCGTCGTCGCCCCCAACTCGCGGATGACGGTGTTGTACGCCCAGGCGCTGTTTCTGCCCTCGATGCTGATCGGCGGGGTGATGCTGCCCTACGCCATGCTGCCGGAAACGGCCGCCATCTTTGCCCAATTCCTGCCTGTCACCCACGCCATGAATGCGTTCAACGGGTTAGCGATGGGCGGCGCGGCCGATTTCAGCCCGGTCTGGTCGCTCATCGCTTTGTTTGTCGTCGGTCAACTGGCGTTTGGGCTGGCGTGGTATCTGTTTAGTTGGGACGGCCGTCACACAGAACAATGAAACCCTACGCCCTGCTTTACGTATAAATAGGCGAAGTCCTATCATATTCCCCAACCGTATACTTCCTTTGTCGGCGTAACTGTTGCGTTAGCAGATAGGCAGCTAGTATAATTTGATGGTATCTCCTGGTACATTTTCTTCCCAACTAAAAAGGAGTCCCTATGTTTCGGGAATTTCTGGCTTCTGGTACGCTTAACCTTATTTACGCTGGTGTGGTTTTAACCAGCTTTGTCTTTGCCGTTATCGTCTTGTTTGGCGCCGAAGTTGGCGATATCCTTGACTTCGATTTTGACCTGGGTGTACACGCCGATGCCGGGTTTGATTTCATCAGTGTCAGTCCCTTTGGTTTAGCCATGTTTGGCGCAACCTTTGGTATGACTGGTCTCATTACCCGCCTCTGGCTAAACATGGAAGCAATCCCCAGTATTTTATGGGCGGTAGGGATCGGCCTTTTGGTTGGCGGCGCGGCCCAGGCATTATTCATTTATGTCCTATCTCCCAGTAAATCCAGTCACTTTAATCTGGCTGATGATGCGATTGGCCGTGAGGTTGAGGTTATCATCACCATTCCAGACGGTGGACTGGGCCAGGTAGCTTTTGATAATGTGAGTGGTCGGGTGACGTTGGGGGCGCGTTCCGCCAGGGGCAAGCGAATCAGGCGGGGCGAGTTTGTGCAGATCGAAAGAATTACAGGCCGTGTCGCTGTGGTACGGCGGATTAAAACAGAGTAATGTTTATTTATGGTGACGGCCGTCTCTTGGGACGCTGTCACCCATTTTGTTTAGGAGGATACCCCCATGAGTGGGATTGTGGCCATTCTTATTCCAGCAGTTGTATTTGTTTTCTTCGCGCTCATATTTGTCTATGCCAGCCGTATTAAGAAGGTTGGGCCAAATGAAGTGTTGATCATCTCTGGTCGAGGCGATGAGGCGCGGATTGTGACCGGCGGTCGTTCTTTTATCTGGCCGATTTTAGAGCGTGTTGATCGGATTATCTTGGAAATTATGACGATTGAGGTCACAACACCCGATGTGCCTACCAGCCAGGGTGTGCCGATAACAGTTGATGGCGTCGCTCAAGTCAAGGTAGGCAGCGATCAGAACTCTATCAAAACGGCCGCTATCCAATTTCTTTCTAAAAACGAAGAAGAAATCCGCTATGTCGCTCATGAAACATTGGCCGGTCACCTGCGCGCCATCTTGGGTACACTCACCGTTGAACAACTGTATAAAGACCGGGAAGCATTTGCCCAAAAGGTGCAGGAAGTATCTGGGGAAGATATGGCCAGCATGGGGCTGGAAATCGTCTCCTTTGTCATCAAAGATATCAGCGATGTCGAGGGCTATCTGGAGGCGTTGGGCCGTCCGCGGATCGCTGAAGTGAAGCGTGATGCGGCCATCGGCGAAGCGGAAGCGGCGCGCGATGCTACGATTGAAAGCGCCAAAGCGCGTCAGGAAGGGGAATCGGCCAAATTTACGGCCGAAACTAAAATTGCCGAAAGCCGCAAAGATTTTGAAGTGCAAAAAGCAGAATACGAACGGGAAACCAACGCTAAACGGGCTGATGCTGAACTGGCTTACACTTTGCAGCAAAACATCACCAATCAGAAGGTAAAGGCCGAGGAAGTTCAGGTCGAGGTAGTCGCCAAACATAAGCAGATTGAAGTGCAGACGCAAGAAGTTTCCCGGCGCGAGCAAGAGCTTGACGCCACCGTTCGTAAACCGGCCGAAGCGGAACAACACAAAGTACGCACGTTGGCCGAAGCCCGCAAATTCCAATTACAAACAGAAGCGGCCGGTGAAGCTGGCGCCATTCGCGCTAAAGGCGAAGCCGAAGCTGACGCCGCCAAAGCACGCGGTTTGGCCGAGGCCGAAGTGCTGCGGCAAAAGGGGTTGGCCGAGGCCGAGGTTATCAAACGACAAGGTTTGTCCGAGGCGGAAGCCACCATGAAAAAGGCGGAAGCGTGGAAGGAATATACGCAAGCGGCCGTCATTCAGCAGCTGCTTGACAAGCTGCCGGAAATAGCGGCGGCTATCTCGGCGCCGTTAGCCAAAACAGACCGCATTGTGGTGATTAACACCGGCGGCGAAAATGGCGCCGGCGCATCCAAGATCACGCAGGACGTGACGAATATTATCGCCCAGGTTCCGGCAACGATTGAGGCGCTGACGGGGATGGATTTGATGGGGGCGATTGGCAATCTGCCGGGCTTGAAGGAAAATGCGCCGGCGGAGCAGGCTCCAGACGAGGAATAGCTTGCAAGGAACCTCCGGGAGGTTGGGATTACGAGCCTGACTATTGCTAAAACCTCCCGGAGATTTTCCCCGAATTGAGAAGATACCACAATTGAATGATAAATATCCGATCGGGCTGAAGTTAGATGGCCCAGTCGTTTTGTTGGGGATTGGCTTCGTTGTATAATGGGGGCACAATTTGATAATAACCTTCGGGGCAGGGCGTAATTCCCGACCGGCGGTGAGGTTAGCGCAAACCAAGCCCGCGAACCGATTTCAATGAACTGTTATCAATGAGCATTGAGAAAACCTTTGTTATTTGTTAATTGTTAATTTTGATTGGTTGATCTGGCGTAATTCCAGAGCCGACAGTGATAGTCTGGATGGGAGAAGGTATGGGAAGCAACTGGTATTTGGTTACCGGCTGCTGGTAAAAACCGCGTACTCCTGAATGCTGGCCCCACTTCGGTGGGGTTTTTGTTGGGGGAGTAACGGCCGTTTCCACCCATGCGCTCTCATCCCCCCTGCCAAAATGTAACGGCAATGAAATTTCTAAACGCCCAACCGACCTGGTTGATGATTCTGGTTTCCTTTGTGGGCCTGCTGCTGGGCTGGCATCTGCTGGTGGTATGGGGGGCTTATGATCGCTTCATTCTGCCCGGCCCGGTTGACGTGTGGCGACAGTTGATGATTGTGGCGGGAGACGGCCGTCTCCTCAAGCACAGTCTCATCACCCTCAGCGAAGTGCTGCCTGGTCTGGCTATCGGCCTGCTCATCGCCATGCCTTTGGGTTACCTGCTGGCTAAATCCCCCCTGGCCGAGCGGCTGCTTTCGCCTTACCTCATCGCCTCCCAGGCCATTCCCGTCATCGCCATTGCTCCCCTTCTGACCATCTGGGTGAGTTCCACCTACTGGGCGCGGGTGCTAGTGGCGACGCTGGTCGTTTTTTTCCCCATCCTCATCAACATCATCGCCGGCTTACGCTCAGCGCCCGCCGAATTGTACGAATTGATGCACTCCCTGCAAGCAACCAGACGGCAGATTTTCAGCAAATTAGAACTGCCGGCCGCGCTGCCCATTTTGCTGGCCGGTCTGAAAGTAGGGGCCACATTATCCGTCATCGGCGCGTTGGTGGGCGAATTTGTCCAGCCCAAGAGCGAAGGGTTAGGCTTTTTGTTAGTCACAGCCCGTTACCAGTTCAAAACCGACCTGGTATTTGTTGTCCTGGTCACATTAGGGACGATTGCCTTGTCAATGTACGGCCTGGTATCGGCGCTGGAAAAACACCTGCTGCGTTGGCAGGTGAACAAATAAATTTATCGTAGGAGTGAAATAGTGAAACGTATATTAATCCTTTTTATTTTGTCGAGTTTGATATTGGCTGCTTGTGGCGGCGAGTCGGCAGTTGAGACCCCTGCCGAGCAAGTACATATTCGCCTGCCGATGGGGTACATCCCCGATCCCCAATACGCGCCATTTTATGTGGCCGTTCAAAGAGGTTACTTTGCCGCAGAGGGGATTGACCTGGAATTTGATTACAGCTTTGAGACGGATGGCATGGCCTTGGTGGGCGCTAACGAACTGCCCTTTGCCATTGTTGGCGGCGACCAGGTTATATTAGCCCGCGCCCAGGAGTTGCCGGTGGTTTATGTTCTGGAATGGTTCCAACGTTACCCCATTGCCGTTGTCAGCAAAGCGGCGGCCGGGATTAAAACGCCAGCGGATTTAGTTGGCCGTAACGTCGGCCTCCCCGGATTCTTTGGCGCGTCCTACGTGGGCTACGCCGGGTTATTAGCGGCCAATGGATTGGCGCTGACCGATGTCAACGCCAATGATATTGGCTTCAACCAGGTAGAATCACTGCTCACCGATCAATCCGAAGCCGTCGTCGTGTTTGCCAACAACGAGCCGGTACAGTTGGCCGCCCAGGGCGAGGCCATCAACATCATTTATGTAGACGATTACGTGGATATGGTCTCCAACGGCATCATCACCAACGAGGAAACTATCGCCAACAACCCAGAGCTGGTGCAGCGGTTTGTCCGGGCCGTGCTGCGCGGTTTGGACGATGTGCTGTCCGATCCGGCAAGAGCCTACGCCACCAGCAAGCAGTTTGTCGAAGGGCTGGATGACAGCCGGATAAATGTATTGGAAGCCTCTTTGCCGATGTGGCGGGCGGAGACCCCGGGCATGACCGATCCTGCTTCCTGGGAAAAGACGCAAGAAATTTTGTTGGGTATGGGCTTGTTAGATGCGCCGGTGGCGGATTTGGACGCGGCCTTTACCAATGAATTTGTTTTGAATGCGCAATGACGAACGATGAATGCGAAACTAACTCATCATTCCGCGTTTATCATTCATAATTTGTAAATGGACACATTTTTAACGGTTGAACGGGTGGATTATACCTTCGAAGATGGCCCGCTGTCTGTTCTGGCTGATGTGTCACTGTCTATACCAGCAGGGTCATTTGTGGTTCTGGTGGGGCCGTCGGGGGTGGGCAAGTCTACACTGCTGCGTTTGCTGGCGGGGTTGTTACGGCCGTCTTCCGGCCGCATCACTCTCACCCAACAATCAACCGGCAATGCCATTGGTATCGTCTTCCAGCGAGATAATTTGATGCCCTGGCGCACTGTGACAGAGAATGTGCGCCTGCCGTTAGAACTACAAGGGCGAAACGGGCTGGCTGCCAGCCGCAGCGTACAGGCGATGATTGACCTGGTGGGATTGGCCGGGTTTGAGCAAAGCTACCCGGCGCAGCTTTCCGGTGGGATGGCGCAGCGGGTGGCCCTGGCGCGGGCGTTGGTTCACCAACCGACGCTGCTGCTGCTCGACGAGCCGTTTGGCGCATTGGATGCGTTAACGCGGGAACGGATGGGGCAGGAACTGCTGCGTATCTGGCAGGCGATGCCGGTGACAGTGTTCATGGTGACGCACAGCATCAGCGAGGCGGTATTTCTGGCGGATGAGGTGTTGGTGATGGGCGGCGATCCCGGAAACGGCCGTCCCGCTGCCATCACCCATCGCCTCCCCATTCAACTACTTCGGCCGCGTCGATTCGAGGTGCAGGGCACGGCCGAATTCCTCGAATACGCCGCCGCTATCCGCGCCGCCATCCAGCAATAAAAAAGAAATCGGATTTTTTCAAAAAATCCGATTTCTCGTACACATTATTCAGCAGGGGGAGCGGGGGGCGCGGCGGCCATTTTCGTCGCTTTGCGTCGTTGCCGCCGCCGTCGGACAAAGCGGACAAACAGCCAGATTGGAACCCCAATAATCAGCAGCAGCGGCAAGGCGTAGATGACGAACCAGATCAGGAAATTGGCGATGCCTTGCAGCGCGTCAATCAACGCTTCGATAGCATCTTTAGCCACGCCCTGGGGCCGCCATCCGGCGACTTCAATCGGTCGGGATAACTCGTCCGGCGTCAGGTGAATGGAGATGGTCGAAAAAGAGGCCGATTGGCTCAGATATTGCATCCGCCCTTTGATGACCTCAATATCGCCTTCCAGGCGGCTCAATTCCACATTCACAGCCAATGCTTCTTCCACATTTTTGGCTTCATCGAGGAAGTTACGCACGCGAGCGGCCGTGGCTTCCAGGTTTTCCAGCCGCGAGGAGAGGTCAACGTACTCATCGGTCACATCCTGTCCGGAGGAAGATTCATCCGTTACTTCCAGGGCCATGCCCTTGATCGCTTCCAGGGCGCTGTTGTACCCTGCGGACGGCACGCGCACGGTGATGTCGCCCGTTTTAGACTCGCCAATGGATTGGTAAAGGCTGCTGCTGACAACCCAGCCGCCGTTGCCTTCCACCATCGCCGTAATTTGGGCGATGGCGGCCTCGGTGTCGGCGACGACGATGCTCAAATTGCCGGTGCGGATGATGAGGCGTTCTTGTACCTGCGCCAAAGTCGTGTTATCGAGTTGGTCGGTCGCGCCGGCGTCGCCGCTAAAGGCGGCCGATTCCAGCGGGGACGGCGCAGCGGCTTCAAATTCGGCCGCATCGCCGGCAGCAAAAGCGGGGGCGGACTCTTCCATCGCTATTTGCGCGCTGCGGCTGCAAGCAGTCAATATCAACACCGCGATGAAAAGGGATAACAGGCGTAATTTGTCTTTCGGGGTCATCGTTCTCTCCTCTGAAAATTATGAATTATGAAGGATGAATTATGAAATCTCCATTCATGGTGGTCGGCAAAGCCGGTGAAGTCTCCTTACAAATGGGTTACTTGTTCTGGGGGTAGGACGATACGGCCGTTTAATTAGTTCCCCTTATGGATGAAATCGCTAAACGAATGGCCTACCAGCCATGTTCCAGACGGTTGATCAGCTTTTCAGGCATCCCAAAATTACGCATTTGCGCCTGTGTTTGGGCAATGGGATAGGCCACGCGCCGATATTCCCAAACCAAGGTATCCGGGTCCAGCAGCGCATAGGCGGCGCGCGGGTCAGAATCACGAGGCTGGCCGACACTGCCCGGGTTTATGATGCAGCGCAGGTGATCAAATTTGATGGAATAATTATAATCGGGCCGGTATGGTACAACTTGATCTTCTTCTTGATGATACAATACGGGCACGTGGGTATGCCCTACCAGACAATAGGGTGTGTCGAAATAGCCAAAGTTGATAGCGGCCGTGTACGTGTCCAAAATATATTCCCATACAGGTTGGCGAGGGCTGGCATGAGCCATTGTAAAAGGCTCCTGGACAAGCGTTGTCGGTAATGATTCCAGGTACATGCGGGTTTCATGGGTAATGATCGATTGAGTCCATCGAACGGCCGTTTGGGCGTCATCGTTAAAGGCATTGATATCCAACTTGCCCAGAACGGCCCAGTCATGATTGCCGGACAGACTGATATGCTTATGCTGGCGCAAGAGGTCTACACATTCGTTAGGATTAGGCCCATAACCGATGAGGTCGCCCAGGCACCAAATAATGTCCCACTGGCCTTCAGCGTCGGCCAGAACAGCTTGAAAAGCGGCTAAGTTGGCGTGGATGTCAGAGATGATGAGAATAGACATACTGGTTCCTTTGCGTGACAGGTAGGTCACGGGATAATAATACCATGATTGACGGAGGAAGGTATAATATTTGAAGGGTGAAGGCAGATGGGTGAAAGTAGGAATTTGAGCGGTTTATTTGATGGCAATTTTGGATAAGTGGACACTGGATTTTGTGAGCAGTAATGAGGCGCAGACGGTGCGTTTGGGCGTGCGTTTGGGTGAACTGCTGCAAGCGCATGATGTTTTGTGCCTGGCGGGCGAACTGGGAATGGGTAAGACGGCAATGGCGCGAGGAGTCGGGCGCGGCTGGGGAACGGCCGTTCGTGTGACCAGCCCCTCTTTTACTTTGGTGAATGAATATCCGCGAGCGCGAGATGGCCGTATCCTGCACCACATTGATTGTTATCGTCTGGAAAGCGAAGCCGACGCTTATACCGTTGGCCTGGAAGATATTTTCGACGGCGACGGCGCTGTCATGGTCGAGTGGCCGGAGCGGATCCAACCCTGGCTGCCCTCTGACCGGCTTTGGATTACTCTGGATTACCTGAGCGAAACGCGGCGCGGGCTGCGTTTTATGGCCTCCGGCGACCGCTCGGCAGCGCTGTTGGAAGATTTTAAGCAAAGCGCATTTGGCGTTTGACCTGAGAATGAGACTGGAGACTAAGGACTGAGCGACTAAATGATTTTAGCGATTGATACGGCAACACGATGGGCGGGATTGGCGCTGCATGACGGTACGGCCGTCATCGCCGAACACGGCTGGCGCTGCGCCAACAACCACACCATCGAACTTCCCCCGGCAATAAATAAGATGCTGCTTCAAGCCAACTTGACCCCCGCCGATTTGAACGGTATTGCTGTGGCTGTTGGCCCCGGTTCGTATACCGGCTTACGGGTAGGCATGGCGTTGGCCAAAGGATTGGCGCTGGCCAACGGGCTGCCGCTAATCGGCGTCCCCACCCTGGATATTGTGGCTTTTGCCTTCGGTCAGCGGGAAGGCCAGCTCATGGCGGTAGTCGAAGCCGGGCGCAGGCGTGTCTCTGTCGCCGCGTACAGGTGGCAGGCAGGCAGGGGCTGGCAGCTTCATTGGGGGCCGGATAACGATACCTGGGATAATTTGCTGACGAAATTAGAGGAACCAACGACGTTTGCCGGTGAGATTGCGCCGGA
Organism: Chloroflexota bacterium; assembly: GCA_024275635.1. Lineage (GTDB taxonomy): Bacteria > Chloroflexota > Anaerolineae > Promineifilales > Promineifilaceae > JACKCC01. The sequence continues at coordinate 25,525 of JAJRYT010000108.1, forward strand.
AGCGGTTAAGAAGATTCGGGCCGCTGGCAGTCAGCTTCAAGTGGAACGGCCGTCTCGTTCCGTGCGCCGTGCCGGGTATCTGGCCGAATTGGGTTGGGAACGATTCCGCAAAGGGGACGTAGACGATGCTGCCGCGCTGGCCCCAGTTTACATGCGCGATCCAGCGGGGAAGTGAAGAGAAAGTAGAAGCCGGTCAGTGCGGATTGAGCGGGGGCGGGTTGTATAAAGAGATTAGAGACTGGCGATTGGAGACTGTGGACGGTCTCCAATCGCCAGTCTCCTTTTTATAAGTAAACACAAAGGACAAACTATGAAAATCTTCATCACGGGCGGCGCCGGGTTTATTGGCATCAACAGCGCCGATCATTTTTTGCGACAAGGACACGAAGTGACTCTTTTCGACAACCTGTCGCGGGTGGGCGGCCCGGCTAACGTCGCCTGGCTGCGCCAGCGGCACAAGACCGGCATCCAATTCATCCAGGCCGATATCCGCGACTATACAGCCCTGGCTGACGCTATCGGCGGCGCTGATGTGGCGCTGCATTTAGCCAGCCAGGTGGCTGTGACGACATCGGTGCAAAACCCACGTGAGGATTTTGAGATTAACGCGCTGGGGACGTTTAATGTGCTGGAAGCGGTGCGCCATCACTGCCCAGAAGCGGCCGTTCTCTACGCTTCTACCAATAAAGTGTACGGCGGCATGGAGGATGTGAGCATTGTCGAGCGGGAAACCCGCTACGCTTACGTCGATTTCCCGCATGGCATCGCCGAGACGACCCCGCTCGATTTTCACTCGCCGTATGGCTGTTCCAAAGGGGCAGGCGACCAGTACATGATTGATTATGCGCGTATTTACGGCCTGCGGACGCTGGTTTTTCGGCAGTCGTGTATTTACGGCCGTCGCCAATTCGGCGTCGAAGACCAGGGGTGGGTAGCTCATTTCGTCATCGCCGCCATCAGGAACCGACCCATCAGCATCTACGGTGACGGTAAACAGATACGCGATTTACTGCATGTTTCCGATCTCATTCGCGCTTACGAAATGGGGATTGAGAAAATTGACGAACTGCGAGGCCAGGCTTTCAATGTTGGCGGCGGTCCGGCAAATACACTGTCCATCTGGGCCGAATTTGGGCCGCTTTTGGCAGAGCTTGCCGGACATGAAATTCCAGTCACGCAGGGCAACTGGCGGCCTGGCGACCAGCGCGTTTTTGTTGCCGACATTCGCAAGGCACAAGTAAAATTGGACTGGCAACCTACCATCTCTCCCGCCGACGGCATCCGGGATTTATTCGAGTGGGTAGCGGCAAATCCGGACTTGTTTTCATGAACAGACTTGGAATACGAAAGCGTTCGCCGGACAAAACATCCCAACTGTTGGCGCAATGTGTTATGCCATCTCTGAACATGCGCTGTTTCGCCGCTCTCTTTATCAACCGATTGTTGTTCCTCACCCATCGTTTGTTTTTTATATTAGCGCTCTGAAATCAGACTGAAAAGCATGGCACATCAGGCAAAACCCGCACGTTTTTTTGATGATCCTTATTGCTAAACGGCTCTCCTTTTCCCCCTGGGCAAAGCTTCCGGCGGCAATGATTACCTTTTCGGGATTGGCAAGCGTGTTGGAGGCAACGGCCGTTCCCGATAAAGTTAGAGCCAACTTATTCCAGCCCGTCTCATTTTTCCACCTTGCTTGTTGGGTTGGTACCATTTTACCACGCCACTTGTACCATAGACTTCTCAGCTTGAAAGCTTAAAATACCTTTATACTTATCATTCAAAATCTCACTGAAAACGATATGCTATCATTAAACACTCTAACCAACTTTCTTGTTACATTGATCGCAGCTTTAGGTTTTGCCAAATTGCTCTGGTATCTACAAAAGCCGCGTATGGTTTTGCGAGCAATTCCGGTGGCGGGGCGAAACGGCCGTTACTATGCCCATCAAATGACGGCTCCCCCAAACATTCCCTACTACAATTTGGAACCCGTTACCCATGACTCTGTTGTAAACAGTATGAACGATGGAATGATCGTTCTGGACAACCAAAAACGTATCATTGATATTAACCCATCGGCACGCCGGATTATTCAGAAATCAAAAATTGACCTCGTAGGTAAACCTATCAGCAGCGCCTGGCCAACTTTAGCCACACATTTTCAAGCTGCAAAAATAAAACCATTCGATATAGCCCTGGGCGCGAAAGAAAATAAGCGGTTTTACGAACTCTCAATTATGCCCTTCTGCGATGAGCGCCAGGAACAACACGGCCATTTACTCATTTTACGCGATATTACCGAACGCATAAAATTGGAACATATGCGTGAAGATTTAACACGCACGATGGTTCATGATTTGCGCGACCCCATCAGCAACTCATTATTCGCCCTGGAAATGCTGAAATCAACATTAAGGGAGGGCCAATCTACAGATGCGCAGCAACTGCTGGATTTAACTTTTGCCAGCACAGCCAAAACACTGCAATTAGTAGATAAAATTTTAGAGATCGGGCGGCTGGAAAGCGGCGAAATGCCCTTATCATTAACCGCCGTCCCGTTGGCCGAGATGGTTCATACCATCATATCCGCACAAACGCCTCGAACCATCAATAAACAGTTGCAGTTAGTAAACCATGTGTCTGACTCTCTGCCACCTGTGTGGGCTGATGCGGATTTACTGGAACGTGTTTTGAAAAACCTGATTGACAACAGCATTAAATTCACCCCAAATGGCGGCACAATCCGGGTAACGGCCGCTCTGCACGACAACATACAATCAGATCAACCCTGCCTGCATGTGTCCATATCCGATACCGGGCCAGGCATTCCCCCAGCGCTGCAACCGAAAATTTTTGGTCAATTTGTAACCGGAGCAGATATTGCTAGCGGCAGCGGGTTGGGGTTGTCTTTTTGCAAAATGGCTCTAGCCGCGCATGGTCAGGATATCTGGATAGACAGCGCATCGGACGAAGGCGCAACCTTCATATTTTCTCTACCGATTTCTCCAACTGCACAGCCTTTTTAGGTTGGTTCAATCTGGCAGATTGAACCAATCTAAAAACAGGCGTCCATCCTCCCCCCTTCCCATTTTGATATGTTTGCCAAATCACCTACTATTAGCATAAGATAGTAAGGTATTAAAAACCACTTATCCACTGTTATCATCCCAAGTGAACCCGTCCTTTCTGATTTCAATCACTGGAGTCTGGCAAATTTCAGACTTCTCTCTGGTACATAGGGTTCGTTCAAAATTAACTTTGCAGTTTGCTGGTAATTGGTAATTGAGTAATTGGGTAATTACCAGTTACCAATTACCTGGTTACAATTTTTCAAACGCCAAAGTTATAAACGAACGTGCCCATAGAAAAGTAAAAATACCAGTGTCCAGTTAATCATTAGTTTGATGGCGCCGCGTCCAGGTAAAGGCATATTCTGGTCATTGCGCGCCTTGATAATGTAAAAACCGGTCAGCTGGCATCTCCAGATGATAGACACTTTCTCAAAAGGAAATGAATCTTGATGAAACTTGATTTTGGACGCGAAGTGTGTGGCCGCTTGCCAATTGCAGAAACACGGGAATGGTTGGTCACAAATGGTATTGGCGGATTTGCCTCAGGCACAATCGCCGGCATGCTTACCCGGCGCTATCATGGTTTGTTGATGGCCGCGCTCCAACTACCCCTGGGCCGAACGTTACTGCTGGCGAAGTTGGATGAAACGGCCGTTTACGACGGCATCACTTCCCCCAGCAGCCAATATCATCCCCTTTTCACCAATCGCTGGGCCAATGGCGATGTGGAGCCCTGCGGTCATTATTACCTCAACCGCTTTCACCTGGAAGGCACAACACCCGTTTGGACCTATGCTATCGCCAACGCCCTGTTAGAAAAACGCATCTGGATGCAGCCGGGCGCTAACACCACCTACATCCAATACCGGCTGGCGCGCGCTACCGCCCCGCTGACCCTGGAAGCGCGTGCCCTTGTCAACTACCGCGATTACCACAGCACCACCGTCGCCAACGATTGGCAGCCAGACATCACCTCCGTCGAAAACGGCCTGCGGCTGCAAATGTTTGCCAATGCGACCCCCTTCTTCCTGTTAAGCAAAAATGCCGAGATTTACCCTGAATTTGATTGGTATGAAGATTTTTTACTGAATGTGGAAGAGTATCGGGGACAAAATGATGTAGAGGAAGATCACATTTATGCCGCATTTGTTCGGGCCATTCTACAGCCAGGGCAATCGTTTACACTAGCAGCCAGCACAGAAGCTAACCCCAACCTGGACAGCACGGCCGCTTACGCCGAACGACGCGCTTACGAACAATCACTGTTGGATCAGGCAGGCACATTTGTCATGGCGGCACCGGAACCAATCAAACACCTGATTTTAGCGGCCGACCAGTTTGTGGTAAAACGGCCGACCCAACGCGACCCGGACGGCCGTTCCATTATCGCCGGCTACCACTGGTTCAGCGACTGGGGCCGGGATACCATGATCGCCCTCCCCGGCCTGACTCTAACCACCGGCCGCCCCGCCATCGCCGCCAGCATCTTGCGTACCTTCGCCCAATTCGTAGACATGGGCATGATTCCCAACCGCTTCCCCGACGCCGGCGAGACGCCTGAATACAACACCGTTGATGCCACCTTGTGGTACTTTGAAGCCCTCCGCGCCACCCACGCCGCCACCGGCGACGACGATCTGCTGCGCGAACTGTTCCCTGTCCTGGACAATATCATCAAATGGCACCGGCGCGGCACCCGCTACAATATCCATATGGATGAGGCTGACGGCTTGATCTACGCCGGTGAAGCAGGCATACAGCTTACTTGGATGGATGCCAAAATAGGCGATTGGGTCGTTACCGACCGCATCGGCAAGCCAGTGGAGATTAACGCGCTCTGGTACAATGCCCTGCGGATCATGGCCGATTTTGCACGGCGTTTGGGTGAGAAACCAGGTGAGTATGATAAATTAGCGGAGAAGGCGAAAGTGGGATACGGCCGTTTCTGGAACCACGATATGGGCTACTGCTACGACATCCTCGACGGCCCCGACGGGACCGACGGCAGCCTGCGCCCCAACCAGCTTCTTGCCATCTCCCTGCCCCACAGCCCCCTTACTCCCGAACAGCAGCGCTCTGCTCTAGATGCTTGCGGCCGCTGCCTGCTCACCGCCCACGGCCTGCGCAGCCTCTCCCCCGACGACAGCGCCTACACCGGTCATTATGGCGGCGACCAGCTTGCCCGCGACAGCGCCTATCACCAGGGAACTGTCTGGGGCTGGCTCATCGGCCCCTTCGTCAGCGCCCATTTGCGCGTGTACCAGGACCCGGTTCAAGCCCGCTCCTACTTGTATCCGCTCCTAAACCACCTGGCCGATCATGGCGTGGGCAGCCTCAGCGAAATCTTTGATGGCGATCCTCCCTTCACGCCGCGCGGCTGCATCGCCCAGGCGTGGAGCGTAGCCGAACTGCTGCGCGTCTGGCAGGAAACGGCCGTAGGAGACGTAATAAGCCCCAAAGCCATCGCGTCATAGTATCGGAGTCGCAGCTTTAGCCGGTCGTCACCCGGCTAAAGCCGCGACCCCAAAATTTCTTCCGATGAATCTACGGTTTACTTTTTGATGGAGGTCAGAATATTATGCAGTTAGCCATGATTGGTTTAGGAAAGATGGGCGCAAATATGGCCCAACGGTTGATCAAAGGAGGCCATCAAGTTGTCGGCTATGACAGAAGCGCCAAAACCACCGACGCGCTGGCCGCGGAAGCCGGATTAACACCCGCTTACTCGTTGGCTGAAGCCGTCGGCAAACTAGAACAGCCACGCGCCGCCTGGGTCATGGTTCCCGCCGGCGAGCCCACCGAGAGCGTCATCAACGAATTAGCCGCGATGTTGTCTCCCGGCGATCTTATTATTGATGGCGGTAACAGCAACTACAAAGACACCATGCGCCGCGCGGCCGTCCTGGCCGAAAAGAATATAAACTTTGTAGATGTAGGAACCAGCGGCGGCGTTTGGGGACTGGCCGAGGGTTACAGCATGATGGTGGGCGGCAGTGATGCGGCCCTGTCTCATCTGCGCCCGGCGTTGGAAACATTAGCCCCTGGCGCTGACCTGGGTTGGGGACATGTCGGCCCCAGCGGTTCCGGTCATTTCGTCAAAATGGTCCACAACGGCATCGAGTACGGCTTAATGCAGGCGTATGCCGAAGGCTTCGAAATTATGCGCGCCAAAGATTCCTTCAGCCTTGACCTGCACCAAATTGCCGAAATCTGGCGCTTTGGCAGCGTCGTCCGTTCCTGGCTGTTGGATTTAACCGCCAATGCGCTGGCTGATGACCAGGAACTGAGCGACATCAAAGGGTATGTCTCCGACAGCGGCGAGGGGCGTTGGACAGTTTTCGAAGCGATTGATTTAGATGTGCCCGCGCCGGTTATCACCCACTCCCTGATGGCCCGTTTTGTCAGCCGCCAGGATGAAAGTTACGCTGCCAAATTGCTGGCAGCTATGCGTAACCAGTTTGGCGGCCATGCGGTAAAAAAGGCTGATGGTTGATGCTCCCTACCTGAACACGGACCAGATGCGGGAAGTGGATCGGGCAATGATGGAGGATTATCACATTGCGCTGATCCAGATGATGGAAAATGCGGGGCGTAATCTGGCCCACCTGGCACGGGCCCGGTTTTTGGAAGGCGATCCGCGAGGGAAAACGGCCGTTATCCTCTCCGGTCGTGGCGGCAATGGCGGCGGCGGGTTGGTTTGCGCTCGCCGCCTGCACAACTGGGGAACGGCCGTTCATGTGTTTACCACTCATCCCGATGACAAATACCAGGGTATCCCCGCGCATCAATTAGATATTTTGCGGCGCATGGGCGTGTCCGTCGAGTCCCCCCTCTCGAATCTCCCCCCCGCCGACCTGATTGTGGACGCCGTGATTGGCTACAGCCTTTCCGGCGCGCCGCGCGGCCGTGCCGCACAGCTCATCATCCAGGCCAACAGTCACGACGCCCCCATCCTCAGCCTGGACGCCCCTTCCGGGCTGGATACGACCACCGGAACCGTTTACGATCCCGCTGCACGCGCAACGGCGACGCTGACGCTGGCCCTGCCCAAGGAAGGGCTGCGCAACGCGCCCAACGTGGGCGAACTGTACCTGGCCGACATCAGTGTGCCGCCCGGTTTGTACGCCGGCCCCGGCCTCAACCTGGCCGTTGGCCCGATTTTTGCCCAGGAGGAGATCGTTCGACTACAATAGCCTCTTTGAACAACTGGAGGCGCGATGGACGCGAACATTGATGATCTGAAAAAACAGGCGGCGGAAAAAGCGGTCGAATTTGTTGAATCGGGGATGGTGGTGGGGCTGGGGACGGGGAGTACGGCCGTTCACGCCGTCAACGCCATCGGTAGAAAATTACAGACAGGGGGCCTGCGCGACATTATCGCCATTCCCACTTCCGAAGAAACCGCCCGCAATGCCCAAAAATGGGGCATCCCCCTGACGACTTTTGACGCCCACCCAGTCATTGATGTGACGATTGACGGCGCCGATGAAGTGGCGCCCAATCTCGACGTGATGAAAGGATTAGGCGGCGCGCTGCTGCGCGAGAAAATCGTCGCCGCCGCTTCCAAACGCCTCATCATCGTGGCCGATGATAGTAAACATGTCAACTTGTTAGGCACAAAAGCGCCGGTTCCTGTTGAAGTCATCCCCTTTGCCCAAAAACCGGTAACTGATTTCCTGGAATCGTTGGGCGGTCGGCCTGTTTCCCGCCAGCAGGATGGGCAGCCCTATCTTACCGACGAGAAAAATATCATTCTGGATTGTTTTTTTGATGGCGGGATTGCCGACGCCCCATGATTGGCCCAGGCGCTCATCGGTCAACCGGGCGTCGTGGAGCACGGTCTGTTTTTAGGGATGGCCAAGCAAGCCATTTTCGCCGGGTTAAACGGCATCGAAATCGTGGAACGTGACTGAAGAAGTGGCAAAGTGGCGGAGTGGCAACTCTGCCACGCGGCAGCGCTGTATTCCCATCTTGGGCCTGCTCATCTTTTTTGCGCTGGCGGTGAATACGGCCGTTCTCACCTCCCCCACTGTTGACGAATCGGTTCACATCTTTCGCGGCCGGGTATTGTGGCAAACGGGGCAACTGCGTTTCCAGGCCAAACACACGCCGCTCGCCCACTGGCTGAACGGCTCGCTGCTCTTCACCGAACCCACGCTGCCTGATGTCGCCGACCTGCCTTCCTGGGCGCAAGATGACCGGCCCACGCTGGCGCGAGAATTCCTCTGGGAATCTGAGCCACAACCCAACATCGATCGTGTTTTCCTGCTGGCCCGGCTGCCAATTATCTGGCTGGGGCTGCTGCTGGGGGCGATATTAGCGCGATGGGCCAGGGCGATTTCCGGCGTGAGCGGGCCGGCGGTTGCGCTGGTTTTGTTTGCCTTTTCACCTAATTTACTGGCCAATTTTTCGCTGGCGACGACGGATGGGCCGCTGGCGGCGATGTTTGTGATGGCCGTGTTTGCCTGGCGGCGGTATGGGCAACGGCCGTCTTTCTGGCGCTGGCTGCTGGCGGGGACGCTGTTAGGGCTGGCACTGGGCAGCAAGCTCACGGCCGTCATCCTGCCGCCCATCCTTTTATTGCTCAGTTACAGTCAATGGCGGCGCGGCCAACCCTGGTGGAAACCGGGACTGGATTGGCTTTCTATTTTGCCGGTGGCCGGCCTTGTGTTTTGGGCGTTGTATGGATTTGAGTTACGGCCGTTACCCGGCATTCCCTTTCCCGTTCCAGCGGCTACTTATGTCAATAGTTTTCTCCAACTACAGGGCGACGCCAGCAGCGGCAATTACAACGCCTACCTGCTCGGCAAAATCTCACGCAATGGCTGGTGGTATTACTTCGTCGTCGCTTTTCTGATTAAAACACCGCTGCCGACGCTGCTGCTACTGGGGACGGCCGTCATCTTCATCTTCCGCCAACGCAATTGGCGCGGAACAATTTATCTCTGGCTCCCGGCAGCTATTTTGTTCGCTTTCGCCAGCTACAGCCGCCTCAACATCGGCTACCGCCATATTTTGCCCGTCTTGCCTTTTATTATTTTGCTAACGACAATCCCCATTAAATGGCTGATATCCCGGCCGCGCTCATCTGTGTCCTACTTCGTTCTAGCTTTGCTGTTGGGCTGGTACAGCGTGGGCAGCCTGCGCCAACATCCACACCATCTGGCCTACTTTAACGAACTCAGCGGCGGCCCCACACAAGGCTACCGCTATTTGGCCGATTCCAACATTGATTGGGGGCAAAGCCTGAAATTTTTGGCCGATTATGTCAATGAGATGGGCGACAAACCGGCGGCTGTCAGCTACTTTGGCGCGGCCGACCCGGCTTATTATGGGCTGGAAACAACCCCGTTATTCGATGACAAAACCGGCGCGGCGCTTGATTTTGCCCGCGCCAATCCGGCTCCGGGAAAATACCTCATCAGCGTCAACCATTTGCTGGGGCAAGCGCTGCCTGATGTAGATACGTTTGACTGGTTCCGCTATCAGGAGCCAGTGGACAATGTAGGCTATTCAATTTTGATTTACGATGTTCTACGGCAAGAACAGGGCAGTTGGATGGCTTACTGCACCGACCCCGCCCCGCTGCTGGACGCCGTGGCCGCGGCGCAACTGGTGGGACAATCGGACTTGCGGCAAATTTATTTCGACTGCCGCAGCAGTTGGGTTTTTCCCGATGATGGCGCGCCCGGTTGGTACATTCTGCCGCAGCAAGATTCCTGGCCTGTCGCCAGCTATTTCCCGGAGCGTCTCCGCCCTGTTTATTCTCATGCAGCGTCAGCTTTGGAGTCTTCGTACACGGTCTGGTATTGGGATGGGATGGCGGATTTGGCGGCGTGGACGGCCGTTACCAACATCCAGGCCGATTTGCCGGCGCGATTTGGCGAGACGGCCGATCTGACTGGCGCCATCAAAACGGAATCAACCTGGTGGACGATCTGGCAGGTACAAACGCCGCCAACTGAACCGCTGACCATCGCTGCCCATCTGTACGCCGATGGGCCAACGCCAATCGTCGCCGACGGCCTGGGCTTTACCAGCGAGCAGTGGCAGCCAGGGGATTGGCTGGTGCAGATGCACAGTTTTGAGGCGGGGGTGAACGGCCGTTACCTGGAAACCGGCCTCTACAACTACCTCACAGGCGAGCGGCTGGCCCAATTAATTCAACTTCCGTCGCCAGACGATGAGAACTAAACAAACAGGGAGAACCTGATTGTGAAAATTGTGGTTTACCGGGGACTATGCTAAAATTCGCGGCAAAATATGGCGCAATCCCACATTGCGCTATATTTTTGTAAAAACACACTAACCGATAAGAATCTATGGTTAGGTGGAGGAAGAGAGAAAAATGAAATCAAGAACATTGGCCTTACTTACAGTACTGGTCGTTGCGGTCCTGTTCATTGGCACAACGGCCGTAAAGGAAACGGCCGCACAAACACAAGGTACCGAAAACCTGCTCGTGAACCCCGGTTTTGAAAATGGAAACCATCATCAAGACCAAATCGCTGAAGTAGTCGTCCCTGACGGCTGGCGGCTGCATTACGTGGATGGGGTGACATTCCCCGGCGCGTGGGATAATTTGCCCGCGGCCCGGCCGGAATCAACCGTCTGGAACAGCCAGGGCGGCATCCCGGAAGGGGAAGAACTCCTGTGGCGCGATGGCATCTACACGCTCAAAGTGTTCAAAAGCTGGACGCCCATGTATGCTGCCATTTCCCAGGATGTTCCCGGCCTGGAAGTGGGCCGCCGCTATCGCCTGGTTGCGCCCATCTACACTGATGTGGTCATGGAATACACCGGCGGCAAGAAAATCCCGCCGGATCGTCCTGATTCCGGACAGGTTCGCCTGGGCGCAGGACCAACAGGCGCTGCCTGGCGAGATGAGGGGGCTATCGCTTACAGTGGTTGGTGGACAGGGGCAACTATTTCGCCCTTTTACCAAGCGTATGCGGTTTTTGTCTACGATTTCACGGCTACGCAAGAAAACATGACCGTCTGGATTGAGTTCCGTTCCACGTATCCGTACCCAAACAATGGCTTTTTCATGGATACGATAGGGTTGTATACTCTCGACGAGGTAGATTCGACGGTCACGAATCCGGCTCCGGCCGGCGGCGGTGCGCCAGCGCCAGCCGGACCGCCGCCAACGCCTTTCCCCACCCCCACACCGCGGGCTGACGGCGCGGTTATTCATGTGGTTCAATCGGGCGATACGATGTGGACAATTGCCATCCGCTATGCCGAGGTGATGGGGTTAACGGCAGAGGAAGCGCTGCCGGCCATTCGAGATCTAAATAATAACCCGGCCTTCATCAATGTGGGACAGGAATTGGTGATTGTACCGCCGGGACAAACAGCGCCGGCTGAGGAACCAACTCCGGAAACGGCCGCTGAAACTGAAGGAGATGTGGCCGAATCGGTAGAAGAACCAACGGCCGTTCCCACCCCGGAATTGATTGCCGAAACGACCGACCAGCCCGATACGGCGAATGCGGTTTGTGTCGCTGCTTTTGACGATGCGGATGGCAACGGCCAACGTGGCGTTAGTGAAGGGTTAATGGCCAATGCCGCGATCAGCCTATTCCGCGCCGGCAGCAACGTGGCTACCTATGTCACCGATGGCATTAACGAACCGTACTGCTTTCAGAATTTGGATGCGGATTCGTACCAGGTTCAGATTTTCCCACCGGCCGATTATACGATGACGACGACCGGCAGTTGGGCGGTTGCGGTTTCCAACGGCATGTCTATTTCTGTCGAATTTGGTACACAGTATAATCCCAATACAGAAGCTGTGGCTGATAGCGGGGCTGCCGAAACGTCCGTTTCCACAGCCGATGATACGCCCTCCACGCCGGAAGAGTCCACCGCCAACGTGGGCCTTATCATCCTGGGCGTTGCCATAGCCTTGGTTCTATTAGCCGGTGTTGGTGTCGTCTTGCTGCGTAAAAGTTAAGTTAACCTCCCGGAGGTTTAGGTTTACGACCTCCGGGAGGCTTTACCATTTCTCAATGGCCAGCCAGGTGTTGGTTGTTGTGAACAGAATATAACTACTGGGGCGATCGCTGAATTGCAGAATAGCCCCTGGGAAAAATCCTGGACAACAAAACCATCAACCACCTTTTCCACTTCGCGGGGAGCGTCCAAACTGACCACAACAGCCGGATCGGTCAGCCATAAATATTGGGGGATGAATAGAAAATTCTACCGGCATGGCGACTCGCCTTCCCGCGCCGGCGGCACATACAGTCTAATGCCTGACTATACCCAATTGACAAAACTAGTGATTACCCACTCTTTCACATATAGTATATGCCATCTCGCGCCCATGAAAACACTGAAACCGCACTATTCGGAACAACCCCAATTCTGGCAAAAACTTCTACGGGTATTCAATTGTGTTCATTTTTTAACGGGAGGTATAACGGTTTAATTGCCAGAGTAATCTGGCTTCGGTAAACAGCAACGAAAATGTATTATGCCAATCCGTGTCCATTTTTAGCGTGTTCATTTATTTTCGCGTGCTGGCGTGTCCGCAGAACAGATCTTATTGTGAACCTATCTTACCAAGATGGTCGTATCCGGCAAGCACCTGACTACTGCTAACAAATTCTATACCATCTTCCCGCCTGCTCTGATGTCAAGCTGAGGAATTGCCGACGCTACCTGACCGTGTGATCGTAAACAGAGGCATGGGAACAACTTGAAATGCAAAGTGTCAATGTATTGGGCGCGTTAGCGCTCGTCGCTATTCTGAGAAATTAGCGTACAGAAAACAGGCAAAGTTACCAATGAAAAAGGGATTAGCGACAGTGAGATGTCGCTAATCCCTTCACCTGTCTTATCGCTACAAATGGCTCTTAACTAAGCTAATCACCGCTACATGACGCCATTCCCAGGAATTGAACCGTTATCCGGTCTTGTCCTGGCAAACGGTAATCCAGTATCCGCACAGTGGCAAAGCCTGAGACCTGATAGACTGTATTGGCGCCGTTACCTTGCGTGGCATCCCAGACCGGTACCACAATGTCCATACTCATTAGTTCATCCAGAGCATTGCGCACCTTTTTGGCATTGGAAACCCCAGGTTTGCCCTCAATCCAATCTCCGATGGAGACGATATGGTCGTTAGGATCATTGGGGTTGATGTAGGTATGACTATTGCCGGGTGGTGTCAAGCTGGCTACTAATGTTGGGACACCATTGGCGCCGGTCCAGGTCAGCCAGCCAAAGTTGCCTGGCTGGGTTCCATTGAAGATGTCGGGTAGAGTGTCACCCGGCTGTGCGCCAATCAGCGTATCTGCGTGTAGAGCAATGGGGGTCACTTTAGTTGGAGTTGTTTTGGATAGCGATGTCGTAAACAGCCTGACCGCCCACGGCCGTTGTCTGGTCAACCGGTGTTCCTGTCAGGTCGTAAACAAAACCCGGCCCCACAGTCAGCGCTGCTTCGGCTAAATTATTCGCCGTATCTTCTTCCGCTGTGGCTGTCGTTGCCGTTGCCTGGTTGATTAATTGTGAATCCAACGCCGCCCCGGCGTTAAGACGCGCTACCAGCGTGATTTGCGCCGATGCGCCTATTGCCAGATCGCCAATCTGCCAGGTCGGATCGCCATTATTGAGCGTGGGCGTAAAGGGGCTGGTTTGGCGGATGTAGCTCATGTACGCGGGAAGAACATCTGTCACCTGTACATCAGCGGCAGCTAATAGCCCATTATTTTCCAACGTCAAGGTGTAGGTGACTTCGCGGCCAATGACGCCTACGCCGGGGCCGCTTTTGCTCATTGCCAGGTCTGGCCCTTCAAAGTGGAGGGTCTCTGTCTGGTCGAGCGTCACTCCGTCAGCCACAATCATAATCACTGCTGGTTCGTAAGTCGTCCCGGTGATGAATCCAACCAGATTGCCAGCGCTATCACTGGGTGTTGGCGGCTGGGTGATGGCGACGCCGATTGTGGCGGTGGAGATAACGGCCGTTGCGTCGGGCACGGGATTATCAAAAGCATCGCGCAATTGAATCGTGACTGTAATCGGCGTCGCGCCGTCGGCCGGAGCCGTTTGGGCGCTAACTTGCATCGTAGAAGCGGCGGCGTCTACCGGGCCGGCCACAAAGTTGATCGTTTCTAAAGCAAGCAAATCTCCGGTTACGGTATCGCGTATTTGCAATGTCTTGCTTTCCGCCCACGAGGAGGCCAGCGTCCAGGTTACTTGACCGTTAGCGTCCGTTTCCGCCGGGTTCGCCGGAGAGAGGGTGTTGGCGCTGCCGCCAACGAGAAGCTCTACACCGCGGACAGCTACCGGATTGCCTAACGCATCTTGGAGCGTGGCGTCAATGGTTATGGTTTGGGCATTATCGGCTACGGCCGTCGTCGGTGTGATGACGATGACCGAGTTGCCCGCATCTGGCCCGGCGGCGATGAAGGTGAGCGTAACTGTCTGGGTTAGCGTGATGCCGTCGGTTCGATCTACGGCCGTCATCACCACAATTTGCGGCGTTGCAGCCCGTACAGTTGCCAACACCTGCCCCTGAGAATTGGTCAGTGTAACCGGCTGGGTAACTGTAATGGGCGCGGTCTCATCCACTGCCTGGATGACGACGTGTTTGTTGGGAATGGGATGTCCATTACTGTCCAGCAGCGTAGCCGTGAGTGTAGCTTCATCAGCGCCACCGGCTGTAACGGTTGTCTTGTCAGTTGCCAGTGTAGAAACGTCGGTATTCACGTCTCCATGGACAAATTCTACTTGTCCAACGCTTAACACCACATCATAGTCTACATCTCGTAGGGAAATATCTTTTATTTCTACGACTGTTGATGCTAACGTAAAGTTGATCTCTCCATTAGCATCTGTAGTGGCAATCCCCGAAGGCGTGATGACATTACCATTACCGGCGACGATAAGATACACACGGCGATGTACAGCTGGATGACCCAACGCATCATGCAAGGCGGCGGTAACCGTAATTGTTTGTACGCCATCAGCCAGCGCTGTCGTCGGTGAAATGACAATTGTAGATTGAGGCGGATCGGACGGGCCGGCAACAAAGGAGATTGGCACGGTTTGCGTCAGTGTAATGCCATCTGTCTGATCTACGGCCGTGACGATCACATCCTGCACTTCGGTTGAACTTAAAACCGCCTGTACCTGGCCGGAAATATTGGTCACGGTGATAGGCTGGGTAAGCGTCAACTCCGTGCCTGAAGTCAGGGTGGCGACCTCTTTGCCTGACACCGGATGACCATAGCTGTCAACCAGGGTGGCTGTCACCGTCGCCTGGCTGCTGCTATTAGCGACAACGCTGTTCGTATCTACTGTCAACTGGGAGGCGTTCACATCTACCGGACCAACAGTAAAGGTCACCTGGGCTTGTGTATCTAATTGGATGCCATCGCCAAAAGCGGTGATGGTTTTTATGCCGGGGGTGGTGGAAGTGATGACGGCCGTCACCATGCCATCAACATCAGCATTACCTAGAGAAACGGTTCCGGTCACAAGTTGTCCATTGAGGTAGGCGTCAACGCCGTCAATATCCAACACGATCGGCTTACCCGGCAGCGGATCATCGTTCTGATCGCGCAAGGTGACGGTGATGGTAGCTGTGGTCAGACCATCAGCGATTAAGGTATCCGGTACGGCCTCTACAGAGGAGCGATGCGGGTCGGCGCTGGTGAACAGCAGCGGCACGTTCTGGGTAATGGTAATGTTGTCTGTGACGTCTATCACCTGTAGCGTGGCTGTTTGGGCCACTGCCGAACGGACGGAGCCAGCGACTTACCCCAGCGCGTCGGTCATGTCCATCTCCTGCGTCAGCGTAATGGCTGTTCCACTGGCTGTCACAGCCACTTCTTTGCCGGGGACGGGATTATCATACGGATCGCGCAAGGTAACGGTGAAAACGGCCGTGTGCGTGCCATTGGCTACGACTGATGTGGGATTAACTACAAAACTGGAGTGTGCCGGGTCTGGCAGGCCGGGCGTAAATGTGACCGTCACCGATTGGGCCAGGGTGACATTATCTTCTACGGTGCGTGCCGTCACCAGAACGGTTTGTGGCGCGTAGGTGGCGTTGATAGCGCCAATAGCCTGCCCCTGGGCATCAGTCGGCGTAGCAGGTTGGGTTACGTTGACGTCTGTGCCCGGCGCATTGATAGCGACGTTATAATCGGGCAGCGGGTTACCAGCGCCATCGCGCACGGTGACGGTGATGACGGCCGTGCTGAGGCCATCGGCGGTTAATTCTGTTGGAGCAACCTCAATCGTGGAGTTGTAGCGATCTACGGCATAATCGCCGAACTCAATTGTAAACAATGCGCCGCCATATGCGCTTACCGAAACTGTATCTGATGTAGTAGAAGTATAATTAACCGGATTAACCTCTTCAATGACATAAGTCGTTGTAGACAACGCCCTCTGTGTCAATATAGTATGAGACAACTTCAACTCAGAAATTAGTGTAGAATCTGAGGGCGAAAGGAGCAAATAAATGTCTCAAAAACGATCGCATACATCATACCAGAATGGGTCCAAACCGACCGTTCGACCTGATCCGGAGGTGGTAGCTCAAGCAAAACGGCGAACCTTTACCGCCGCCTACAAACTGGGCATCGTGGAAGAAGCCGACCAATGTGGCCGGTCGGGTCAAGTTGGCGCTTTGTTGCGACGGGAAGGGCTGTACTCTTCGCATCTGACAACTTGCCGCCGTTGTTGGGTTAGCGTGAAAACGGGAATGCACCCGATGCCCCCTTCGTGGCAAAGTTTATGGTGATAAACCACTTCGCCAGAGGCGCCTTCATATGAATTCTGCCACAAAAAACAACTACTCACGAATTTTCGTTTGGTTCATCTGGTTCATTGCCTTGCTGGTTTTCAGCCAGC
>JAJRYT010000109.1 GCA_024275635.1 Chloroflexota bacterium
CACGACATGAGCCTGGAGACAGGCAGACAGATCATAGAAACATTGGTAGAAACGGCCGTTACCCGCCACTACCCCGAAATCAAACTCAAATACAGCGGCGGCGAAGCCCTTCTCCGTTTCCCCCTTGTCAAACAACTGCACCAATACGCCCAGGAACTAACGCAGCAGCAACACATCAAACTGCGCGGCACATTGTTGAGCAATGGAACCTTACTGACAGAAACCATCGCCGCCGAAATGGGCAAACTGGGCCTCAACCTGATGATCTCCCTGGACGGGCTGGGGTGCGTCCACGACGCCCACCGCCCCTATGCCGGCGGGCGCGGCACATTCAACGACGTGGCAGAAGGCATCGCCATCGCCCAAAATGCAGGATTGAATATCGTCATCTCCGTCACCATCAGCGGCCGTAACGCCCACGGGCTGGCGGAACTGGTTCGCTGGCTGCTGGCAAAAAACCTGCGCTTCAATCTCAACTTTTACCGGGAAAACAAACGCTCCGATGGCGAACTAACGCTTGAAGACGAACAAATTATCTCCGGCATGTTGGCCGCCTACAAAGAAATCGAGCAAAACATGCCGGAGTACAGCTTGCTGGACGCCATCGTAGATCGCGCCAACCTCTCTGCCCCCCATCTGCGTACCTGCGGCGTCGGCCAAAATTACATGGTGTTCGACCACAACGGCCGTGTCAACAAATGCCAGATGCACCTCTACGACGGCCCCCCCAACCAAACCACAAGCCACCCCCTCACCTGGATACAAACCGCCCCGGAAGGCATCCAAAATATCTCAGTCGAAGACAAAGAGGAATGCAGCAGTTGTGAATGGAAATATTGGTGCGCTGGCGGTTGCCCGCTCGTGACCTGGCAGGCAACCGGCGTCTTCAATAAACGCTCCCCCAACTGCGCCATCTACAAAGCCATCTACCCCGAAGCGATGCGCCTGGAAGGATTGAGGTTGTTGCAATATAACCAATAACCACCCATTCAACCACACCCCCATATCCTCTATCCTCAAGAAGCAGCAGGTTTGCGCCTGTGGTATAATTGCGGTAATCATTTTTTGAGGAACTTACCCATGAGCAAAGAAATTTTGGTAACAATCCCTGACCGGGTTTACCGGCAAGCACAGCAAATCTCTCAAGTTGAGCAACGGCCGTTACACAACATCATCGAAGAAATCCTGACCAAAGCGTTTCCGGCCGTGTACGTCCATCCCCAAAGAGCAAAAATGAAACAGGAACAGACCGCTTTTCAGGTGATGAAAGCAGCCTTATTGCAGCATTATGAAGAACAATACGTTGCCGTTCATCATGGGGAAGTCGTCGATCATGACCCGGACCAGACAGCATTAGCCTTGCGTATAAGCGAACGATACCCGGATACGGCCGTTCTCATCAAAAAAGTCTCCACAGACCCCGACAAAATTTTACGTATGCGCTCCCCGCGTTTCCTCCAATAAATCCTCATGCCCGGCTACACACACGATTACGATAACCGCCACTATTTCCCTGCCGCCCCAGTCGTAGAAATCACCGTAAAGGGGCCTCATACGGAACATCCCGGCGTACAATTGGCAGCACTGCTTGATTCCGGTGGAGACGCCACGATACTGCCATCCCACATATTACACAGTGTAAATGCCCTGTACGTGGAAACGAAACAAATGCGTGGTATCATCAACCAGCCAATCGAAGTAGACGCCTATTTAGCCACCATTCAGATCGGCATTTACGCCTTGCCCGGAATTGAAGTCGTGGCAATGGACAACAACAGCGAAGCCGTCGTTGGACGAGATGTGCTAAATCAACTCATTGTCACATTGAACGGGCTGGCGCATGTTGTAGAAATCTCTCAATAACGCGCAGACCAGTGGAAACACCCGCCACCTGCCACTCGCAACCCATGTACAAACAGCGCACCAACAAAGGAAGCCTCCTATGAACATCCACCCCTTCAACCAGCCCGCCCCCACCCTGGGCAATCAGTACGACGACGACCGCGTCCTGCACAGCTACCTGCGCCGGGCGTTGCCCGACGACGTGCGCCGCGAGATCGAACCGGCGCTGCGCGAA
>JAJRYT010000110.1 GCA_024275635.1 Chloroflexota bacterium
ACTCCAACTCCGGCGGCGACTTCCCCACCTGGATGAAGCGCACCGGCTTTGACCTGTTCATCTTCGAAGGGCGCGCCGAGAAACCCGTCTACCTCTGGGTCAACGACGATCACATCGAAATCCGCCCCGCCGGCCACATTTTGGGTAAACAGGTGCCCGAATCCACCGACATGATGCTGGCCGAAACCCATCCCAAAGCCAAAGTCGCCTGCATCGGCCCCGCCGGCGAGCGCTTGGTCAAAGCCGCCGCCATCATGAACGACAAAGACCGCGCCGCCGCCCGTTCCGGCGTGGGCGCGGTGATGGGCAGCAAAAACCTCAAAGGCGTCGTGGTCAATGGCACGCACAAAATCGGCATGGCCGACCAAGCGGGGATGCAGGCGTTGGGACGATCCATGTCGCGCGAAGTGGGCGAAGCCTCCAAAACGTCTGTCCTGCGCATTTACGGCACGCCCTACGTACCCGACGTGACCAACGAAATGGGCATTCTGCCCACGCGCAACTTCCAGACCGGCCGTTTTGAAGGCGTGGAAAAGATTAACGGCCCGGCGCTGAACGCCAGTTTCCTGGTTCGGCCCGGCGCGTGCCATCGCTGCCCCATCGTCTGCAACCGCATCACCAAAGTGGACACCCCCGGTTACGAGGGTGAAGGCGAAGGGCCGGAATACGAATCCATCGGCGCGTTGGGCAGCGCTTGCGGCGTGGATAATCTGGCCGCCATCGCCAAAGCCAACTACCTGTGCAATGAGTACGGCATGGACACCATCACCGTCGGCATGACCATCGCCTGCGCCATGGAGATGGTCGAGGCGGGCGTCATCCCGGAAAGCGACATTGGCCAACCGCTCAAATTTGGCGACGCCGACGGCATGATTGAAATGGTTAAGAAGATGGCGCTGCGCGAAGGATTTGGCAACAAGCTGGCCGAGGGCAGTTATGCGCTGGCGGCCAGCTACGGGCATCCCGAATATTCCATCACCGCCAAAAAGCTGGAGTTCCCCGGCTACGACCCGCGCGGCGCAAAGGGGATGGGACTGCTGTATGCCACCTCCAACGTCGGCGCGTCCCACATGGCCGGCGACCTGGCCTACACGGAAGTGTTCGGCACGCCGGAGAAGATTGACCCGCTGACGATTGAAAACAAGCCAGAGCTAATCAAACGTTACGAGGACGCTTTCACGCTCATTGATTCGGCCGGTTTGTGCGTTTTCTTGAGCGTGCGCTACGTCTTCGACGCCGACGTGATGCTGTGGCCGACACGGTTGACGGAGCTGATGAATTTGACAACTGGCGCCGACTACACGCCGGAAACCATCATGCGCGCGGCGGAACGGGTTTACAATCTGGAGCGGCTGTTCCTGCTCAAGGCGGGCGTCACTAAAGCGGATGACACGCTGCCGCCGCGCATGTTGGAGGAGCCGTTGACGGAAGGCCCGGCCGCCGGGCATGTGGTGGAGCTGGATCGGATGCTGCCGGAATTTTACCGCGTCCGCGGCTGGGATGAGAACGGCGTTCCCACACCGGCCAAATTGCAAGAATTAGGTATCGCCTGACAATCAGTTGAGATTAGAGATTGGAGATTAGAGACTGGAGATTGGCAGTCTCCAGTCTCCCTTTCAACTATTACCCGTAATTTTGGCGGTACCAGTCGGCCGCTTTGCCACGATTACCTACGGCCAGCTTGGCCAAAATGCGGCTGACGTGGGTTTTAACGGTGGTGACAGCCACGAACTGGCGGTCGGCGATCTCCTGGTTGGAGAGGCCATCGGACACCAGCTTGAGCGTTTCCAATTCTTTGGGCGAGAGGACGTCGCGCTCGCCCATCCGGTTCATGATCGTTTCCAGCGCGGCGGCGACTTCGTTGGATAAAAAGACGGAGCCGGAGCGCGCCGCCAGCAAAGCCCCGGCGGTGATTTCCTGTTCATGTCCCCACAAATCCTCTTTGACGACGTAGGAGCAGCCCAGGCGGATGGCGTGCAGCGCTATTGCGTCTACGATGGGTGTGCCGGAGAAGATGATGATGGCAAACGGCCGTCCCTCCCCCCGCTGCCGCAAATACTTAATCAACTGCCAGCCCGGCTCGTAATCGTCGCTCCCCTTGAGCAGCCGCAGATCTACAAACACCACTTCGGGCAGCGCCGTGTCAGCTTTGGATTTGGCCTCGTCATCGTCTCTGGCAACCCAGGCGATGGTACAACCCATCTGTTCCAGGCTGTAGCTCAAGCCGCGCAAACTGGGCGGCTCGTTCTCGACGATGGCGACGCTTAAGTTATGGAATTGAATCTGTTGTCTATTCTGCATAATACTCTATCCTGGCCGGGATGATGGGAATGACGGCCGTGACCACCGTCCCAAATCCCGGCTGGCTGGAAACGGCAAACGTTCCCCCCAGGCGCTGCACGATGTAACTCTGCCAAAAACCCAGACCATATTCCGAAAACGGCTGCGCGTCCCGGTCAAACCCCTGACCGTGATCGATCACCTGCGCCAGCACCTGATCATCGGCCCAATTCAGGTCAATGTTAATGTAGGGAGCCGGGCCGCCATGTTTGATGGCGTTGCCCACCGCTTCCAGCGCCAGCGTGTACAAAATTTGCCGCAGGGCGAGGGATTGGCGTTCGATCACCAGGGGGATGGGGTACAGGTCAATGATGATGCGCTGCCCCGGCGGCCAGGCGCGTTTGAGGGCGGCGACGGCCGTTTGCAGCGCCTTGGCCAATGACATTGATTCCAAATCAACCAGCAAATCCCCCGACGCCTCAATCACCAGGCTGCGCATCCCTTCAAAAACCGTTTGCCGGGCCGTTTGTAAATGTTCCCTGATGCCGGGCGGAAGCTGTTCCCCCAAAGCTTGAGTCATCTCTATTTCCAGCGCGTCCAACTGCCCCTTAAACATCACCGCCACCTTGCCGTAAAGGGTGTGGGCGATGGCTTTTTGTTTTCTGGGGATGGGAACCGGGGCCAGCCCCGGCAGCGCCAGATGCGCGCCGATCAGCGCCCCGCAGGCATCAAGGATTTTACGAGTAGCGTCGGGAAACGGCCGTGCTTCCCGAAACGTCAACAACACCGCCGCCAGCCGCGTCTGCTGCGCCTGAATCGGCAGGAAAATGAAAGCTTGAACCGCTTCAATCGCCAAAAAGCACGCGAATCCATCCGCGTCAGTCAGGCCGCAGCGCGCGCACCAACCCGGCGCATCCGCCTCATAATAGGGTTCCCAACGGCCGATGAGGCCGCTCAAGACGCCGCGCCGCAAATTGGCCGCCAGCGCCGCCTGGGATTGATCGGGGTCGAGCCAATCGCCGCTAAAGATGGGTGCGGCTTGGGGCACGCCGCCCGTCTCCGGGATCAGTTCGTAACTCACCGACGCGGCGGCGTGCAAATGCTCGGTCAGCAGCGCCGCCGCCGCGGCCAGCGTCGCGCGCGGGGTTGGCTGACTTTGCGGGCGGTTCAATCCGTTCAATAAAGCGGTAACTAACTGCTCCAAATCGTTTTGCCTCACCTTTACCAGATAACCGGAAAAGAAGTGTACGCTATTTGCCGGGGCAGGCCAAATCCTACCTTTGGACGACACAACATCATCCTTCACCCGACCCGGTTTGGCGTATAATCATGGTGTGCAATTATATCGCCTGGAGAAGAAAGAAGGACAATATGAACAGCCAACTTGAAACGACGCCCCCCGCCCGTATTTTAATTGTAGATGACCTGCCGGTGTGGGCCGACAGCGTGAGCGCGATGGCCAGCCTGTATGATTGTGAAGTGCGGATAGCCACGACGCTGAACACGGCCGTTCGTGAATTAGCCCGCTGGCAGCCGCAGTTGATCATCCTCGATTTGCACATGCCCCGCGATACCTGGGAACCCATCCCCGCACTGCGTAAGAAATATCTGCCTACCCAAAAAACATTGGCTTTTTGCGAACAAGTGACCACCCATCCCCAACTCCAGGACGTGATTGTGGCGATTGTGTCCGTCGAAAACCAGGTGGAACAGCAGATGCTGGCCTTGCAAGCGGGCGCGCACTTTTTCTACACCAAAGGCAATTTCGACGCCGCCAAGTTTAGCTTTCTGCTCGACCAGATACGCCAGGAAAGCCCCGCCGTCTAGCCTACCCCCTACTTTAGGACGAATTCAAACTCATCCCCCGACTCATCCTTTTTGCTGATGACGATGACGGCCGTTTCCGCTATCCTATTCCCATACATCCACGCCCCATCACCGCCAGAACAAACGCAAACACTTAGCAAGAAGGAACTGCGCCATGATTTCTGTCTCCCTTTCCAGTCTCATCATCGTCGCCCTTGTCGGCATCATTATCGGCATGATTTTAGGCATATCCTTGAGCCGTCCGGGGGCGCGTTGAGAAGTAATTGGGTAATTTGTAATTAGGTAATTGGAGGCATCAATTACCCAATTACCCAATTACTCAATTACCCAATTACCCAATTACAGCCTCGCGTGATTTGCCGCCAAAATACGGCCGTTTTCCGCTATAATAATCACATCATTCGCCAACAGTCGCCTTGTTTACGAGGAGCTTGTCATGAACAAAACCATCCGTCTCGTCCTGTTACCCGCTATTTTGAGCCTGCTGTTACTGAGCCTCTCCCTGCAAACTATCCGCCGTAACGCGGCCGCTTCCCCTGCCGCCGCCCCGCCCGCCGGAACCGATATTTACACCACGCGCACAATGGGCAACGGCCGTCCCAGCGGCGTCGTCAACACCTCCCACCTGGGCGTCTTCGGCCCCAACATCTGCACCAGCTTCGGCGACCCCTTCTCCCCCTGGAACAGCCCCTGGGCGCCCGGTTCCTACACCTACCGCTTCCGCATCCGCATCCCGCCAGACTACCCTTCCGATATCCTACGCGTGGAACTGTTCGACCCTGACTCCATCAACCAAATCACCAGCACAACGGCCGTCTCATTCACCGCCCTAGCCCAAACCCTGGCCCCCGTCACATTTCCCGCTGGAGGCCGTACACTTAGCTGTTCCAGCACAAATCGCAGAGAGCCATGCCTCATCAACACTGGTGAACTCAACCTGGTAAACCCACCCGTTGAACTCGACCAGATCAACCTCTATTGGTTCTTGCGCGTAGATACGAATCAGGGCACAGGCGCCCCACCCGGCAGCGGCGCTTGTGGTAACCCAGCGTCCTACAACCCCGCTTTCAACACCAATACGCTTTATGAACTGTACTACTACGACAGCGCCGTCAACCGCGTCAATCTCGCCAGCTACACCGGCCAGACCGGCGACGGCGTCCGCGACAACGGCGATCACCAGACCGACCTGCGCTGGGTTTCCCCCGGCGGGACGCAACTTGCCGACCAACCGGCGGCCGTTCCCGTCAATCCCGGTTCCGCCGCCGATTTTGAACTGGACTTAATCCAGGACATGCCCGGCATCTTTACCGACCCGGACACGGGCGACCGCTACCTCTACCTGGACGTCACTGCGCTCAGCGGCGCGTCGGAGAACGGCTTCGATATTTGGGCCGGACCGCTCTACGCCAACAGCGCCAGCGACGTGAACGGCCGTAACCTGCAAATCGTCAACGATCCCGACAGCCACAGCGCCCAGGGCGTCGTCGTGACGGCGCTGGATTACCTGCCGGAAAATTCCAACGTCAACTTCGCCGCCGACATCCCCTTGACCTACGTGGATGCGACGCAGGCGGGCCAATCCATTTACGTCTCGCTGTTCGACAGCGACGCCGGGGCGCAGCCGCCCCTCATCTTCTATTTCGACACCATCGCCGAATCGGATTGGTCATTGACGTTTGGCGCCGGCGACCCCGACCCGGATGGCGTTTCCGACCGGTGCAAGCCCGGCAATTGCTATAGCATATGGGTAGACCCGCCTTACAACATTCAAATCCCCACGCTGACCGGCGATTGCGATTTAGCCAATCCTGACCCGCAACTTTGCACCCCTTTTCCTGGCGGCCGTCTCATGGCCCGCTACATCGGCGGCGCCCAGGATACACATGCCTGGCAGATCAATGCGCCTACTGCGCCGTCAACTCAAACAACAGGCTGTTCGGCCTTCCCCATCGGCGTCAACGAACTCAGCCGCTCCGTCACGCCGCCGGGAGCGGGGGCCAACCCTTACCCGGACGCCGCCGATTTTGAATACCCGGCCGCGCCGCCCGCCTACGACGATTTTTGGCGACACACGCCCGATATAACTTTGCCCAATGCCCAACCTGGCGACGTTTTCAAAGTTCAATACGGGATGAATCCCGGCAATTTTAGCTGGCTGCTGTGGAACAACATCTATCAAGTTGGGAATTCAACAACTTTGAGCCGCAGTTTAACCTGGCCCGGCGACAGTCTCGATTACCCGGAATATGGCTATTACGAGCCGGGCGATCCGACGGATACGGCGCTGCAAATCGGCGATTCTGTGTGGGCGAATATCGGAGCGACCAATGCCATTACGCCGGTATTGGCGGGGCATGTTGACCTGGGCCGGGTTTTGCGCCTGCCGGTATGGGATAATCTCGCCGGCAGCGGCAGCAGCATTTCTTATCAAATGAGCGGGTTCACCCTTTTTCGCGTCCAGGGCTTTAACCTGGCGCAGGGTTGGCTGCTGCTGGAATTCCTGGGCTGGGACGAGTCATGCGGTCAACGAACGACGCCTGCTGCCCCGGCCGACCTGGTGGTGAGTACGCCACAGCTGGTGACGACGACGCCCATCACGGCGTATGAGCCAGTTGATTTCCGCGTCACCGTGAGCAATGTCGGCTACATAGACGCGAATGCCCAATTTTTTGTGGATGTGTTTATTGACCCGACTGCGGTTTACTCGACCAGCATCCCCATCGGCCAAAGCGACGGCTATGTCGCCATCGGCTCATTGGCGGCGGGAGCCAGCAAAGTCGTCACCATCACCGCCGCCGCCGGGTTTGCCAACCTGCCATCCAACCACCTGGTTTACGCGATGGCCGACTCCCAGGCCCAAATCAGCGAAGGGGATGAGGCGAACAACGTCGCCGCGCCGCTGACAGTTAGCAACGTGATCCCCATTTCGCCCACGCTGACGCTGCTCCCGGACTGCGCCGCCGGGCCGGACGCGCAGTTTCAACTCATGGGCGCGAACTGGCCGACGAATGAGACAATCAATTTGTATTGGGGCACGAACAATCTGCAAAGCACGCTTAACACGAGCGGTTCGACTTCTTTCACGCAAACCTGGACGAAAACGGGGCTGTCTAACGGCAGTTATGAGGTCGTCGCCATTGGGCAAACGGGGCCGACGGCAACGGCCGTTTTCACCATCCCCTGTCCCGGTCCCGTCCCCAGCAGCGTCGCAATCAGCGGCCCGGCCCAGGGAATCATCAGCCGCACGTACACCTTTACGGCGACGATCAGCCCGGTAACGGCCGTCACCCCCTTCACCTACACCTGGGAGGCGACGGGACAAACGGCCGTCACCCGCACCCTCAGCGCCCTGACCGACGTCGTCAGCTACACGTGGAGCGTTACGGGGACCAAGACGATTACGGTTACGGCCGTTAACCCCCTGGGCGGGCCGATAGAGACGACACAGACGTTTACGGCCGTCAAACCCTGGCGCATTTACCTGCCGCTCGTGTTTCGCTAACCTTAAGCGACAGACACATTGGTAACTGAGTAATTGGGTAATTGAAACAGTAAATTACCCAATTACAAAATTACCCAATTACTCAATTACCCAATTACAAAATTACTCAATTACCCAATTACCAAACAATTACACAAGCTACGCTAAATGCGCCTTCACCGCCTCCGCCACCTCAAGCGGGATGCCGGGGACCGAACCAATCTCTTCGGCCGTCGCCTGCCGCAATTCATCCAGCGAGCCAAAATGCGACAGCAAAATCTGCCGCCGCTTCTTGCCCACCCCCGGCACGCTGTCCAAAATCGAAGCCACCCCCACCTTCGCCCGCCGCTTGCGGTGTCCCTCATTGGCAAACCGATGCGCCTCATCCCGCGCCCGCTGCACCAAGTACAACCCCTGCGACCGGCGCGGCAGCAAAATCGAATGCCGCTGCCCCGGCACAAACAACTCCTCCTCCCGCTTGGCCAACCCCGCCAGCGGCACTTCCTCCGCCAGGCCAAACTGCGCCAACACCTCCAGCGCCATCGCCAACTGCCCCTTGCCGCCATCTACAATCAACAAATCCGGCAGCAGCGACCACGCCGTCTCCTTCTTGAGCTTGCCAATCTGTCTGGGGTCGTGCAGTTCGCCCGCCAGCGTGTCCTTGTAGCGCTGAAAACGGCGCGTCAGAACCTCCTTCATCGCCCCGTAATCATCATTGCCCACCGTCTGCACATTAAAGCGGCGGTAATCGCTCTTGCGCGGCGCGCCCTGGACAAACACGACCATCGAACCGACCGTCTGCGCCCCCTGCGTGTGGCTGATGTCGTAACACTCAATGCGCGACGGCGGCGCGGGCAGGCTCCACGCCGCCTGCAGTTCGGCCATCGCCGTCACGTGCTTGGAACGATCCGCCGCCCACTGTTGGCGCAGCGTCGCCAGCGTGTCGGCGGCATTTGTCGCCGCCATCTCCACCAACGCCTTCTTCTTCCCACGCTGCGGCACGTGCAGCGCCACCTTCGTGCTGCGTTTCTGCTTCAACCATTGCTCGATGATCAACGCCTCATCCACCTCATGCGGCAGCAGCACTTCTTTGGGGATGTGGGCCGCGCTGTCGTAAAACTGGGTGAGAAAATCTTGCAGCACATCCTTGTCACTTTCCCCTTCCGTGCCGTCCAACAGGAAATATTCGCGGCCAATGAGCTTGCCGTGCCGGATGAAGAAGACCTGGGCGCAGGCGTCCCCCTTCTCGCGGGCAAAGGCGATCACGTCCTGGTCGGTGTTGGCCGCCGCAATCACCTTTTGCTTGGCGACGACTTTGCCCACCGCCCGCAGTTGGTCGCGGATTTCGGCCGCTTTTTCAAATTGCAGATTTTCGGCCGCTTTGTGCATCCGCGCTTCCAATTGGGCGACAATGTGTTCCGATTTACCGTTGAGGAAATCCATCAACTGCTGAATCATCGCCCGGTAGCCCGCCCGGTTGACGGCGCCGATGCAGGGGCCGCTGCACAGTTTGATGTCGTAGTAGAGGCAGGCGCGGGAGTCACGGCCGTTAATCGTCCGGTCACACGTCAGATACGGAAAAATCTTGCGCAGCAAATCCAGCGTCTGATGCACCGCCCACGCCGACGTGTACGGTCCAAAATAACGCGAACCATCCCGCACCATCCGCCGCGTCACCGTCACCTTCGGGAAATTATCCCCCCAATGCACCTTGATGTAAGGCATCCGCTTGTCATCTTTTAGCTGCACGTTGTAGCGGGGGCGGTGCTTCTTGATGAGATTCATCTCCAACAGCAGCGCTTCCAGTTCCGAATCGGTGGTGATAATCTCAATGTCGGCGATTTGGCGGCGCAGTCGTTCCGTCTTCGTTCTGTCCACCTTCTTGGCAAAATAAGAGCGCACCCGCTGGCGCAAATTCACCGACTTGCCGACGTAGATGATACGGCCGTCTTTATCCTTATGCAGGTAAACGCCCGGTTTTTGCGGCAGGTTTTTGAGGATGTCCCGGATGTGGTCTGGCGGCGTGAAACTCATACATCCCCCGGCCACAACAGAAAACCCGCCTGGGCGAAGTGATTATCAAAAGTAAACGCCCGCCACAAATCATGCTGGCGCATCAGGGCGAAACTGGTGCAGTCGGTAAACGCCCATTCCTTATCATCATAATTTTGAAACAGCCCCCAGGCATTCCGCCACACGGCTTCATCCACCTGCAATATATCCAGAAAATCGGCGTTAAGCGCCCACCGACCACATTGCACGGCAATATCCTTGTTCGTTCGATAGAGCAGAAACGTCAGCGCCTCATCCAAAACATAATCGCTGGTGACT
Organism: Chloroflexota bacterium; assembly: GCA_024275635.1. GTDB lineage: Bacteria > Chloroflexota > Anaerolineae > Promineifilales > Promineifilaceae > JACKCC01. The sequence continues at coordinate 9,923 of JAJRYT010000110.1, forward strand.
AACTGGGCGCGATCTCGTATTTGACGCAAGTTTTGGCTGGCAGCTTCATGATATTTATCAGCTTTATCGAACAAGGATATCCAGGCACAAGAATCTACAAACAATCTCATGAGTCGGCTTCCTCCGGATCCCAATCCCGCACATAAATATATTTATCGTGATTAACAGAAGCATCGGTGAGACCGCTGTTACCAATCCCAATCAAATCCCAAAGGGGATCGTCATCCGGGATGCCTTTAGGCCGCCTCGATTCTGTTTCCACCACGTATTGCGCTAATGCCTCTCGAATTTGGGTCGCCATCGTCAATTTCTCGTCGTCGGCGCGTTTTTTGAGTTTGGCGTAGATGCTCTGGGGCAAATAAACCTGGGTGCGCACCATTTTTTCAGACATGTTGTTTCTCCGTCAATTAGATGTATACAGTATACATCTATCAAGCGGCGCCGTCAACGCTCAAAACAGAAAAGAGGAATAACCTACAGGCTATTCCTCTCTATCGTAAATCGAATTGGTAACTCGATGTTTTTTACGGCTTTTAGCTTATGTTGACTGCTTATTTAATAACTACCGGCAGATAAATTTCAAATTGGGGGATTTGGACGAGGAGGGTGGCGTCGGCCTGATTGTTGCCGGTGAAGCTATCCAGATCGGCGGAGATAACGGCCGTACTCACCACACTCACATCGGCCGTAAGCGCCGGATCAACCACGCCGGTGACGATAATCGTCCCGCCCGCCCCCGGCGCCAGATCAGCCACCGACAAAATCGCCTCCGCGCCCTGGGCGACGGAAACGGCCGGGCCAATCGCCTCAAACGTGGTGTTAAGTACCGCCGTCGGCAGATGGAGGTTGATCGCCACGCCCGTCGCCGTCGCCGCGCCGTCATTACGGTACGCCAGCGTATATGTCACGACTTGGCCCGGTTCGGCCACCGCGGGCGACACCGACTGCGTAATCATCAGGTCAGGAGCCGCTTCCACCGCTGCCGGGCGCACCCAAAATCCGCCGCTGAGGCTGAAACTGCCGCCCGTCAAAACACCAGCGTCAGGCTGACCGGCTGTACCGGCCAGTTCCAGGTTGCCGCCGCTGCTGCGGCCGCCGCCGCCGTCAAAGGTAAACCAGGGCAGTTGGAAAATGGGTTCCTGAGAGAAGCCTTTCTGATTGAAAACGGTAAACCCTGCCAACAACACCAATACCGCCAACAGGATTTTGCTTTTTCTACGCATCGCAATTCCTTTCGCCTTAACCCGGTTAATCCGACCTTACTGCGCCGTCGCAATCCAGTTAATCGTCGCCGCGCCGGCCAAAGGGGTTGCAAATTGCAGACCCGTTCCCGCTGGATCGTAATAGCTCATCACCGGCTGCCCGTTCACTGCCGCCAGCGACGTTGTGCCTTTCTGGTCGGCCCCAGCCATGTACACCGGCGCGCTCCAGGCGGCGCCATTGCCGTCCGTCGCCTGGACATATTGCACCGCTTTATTAGTATCGTCATAGTAGCTGATAGTCGGCTGGCCGTTAATGACGGCCAGGTCGGTGTACTCGCCCACTTTGCCGGAAGTGACCACGCTGACGGGCGCGTTCCAGGTGTTCCCGTCCGCGTCGTTGGCCCGGACGTATTTCAAATCTTTGTTCGTATCATCGTAGTAGCTGATGGCCGGTTTGCCGTTGACCACAGCCAGCGAGGCGTATTTCCCCACCTTCCCGGCCGTATCCACACTGACCGGCGTGTTCCAGGTCGTTCCATCGGCGTCGCCGGCTTGAATGTATTTCAAATCCTTATTGGTATCATCGTAATAGCTGATGGCTGGTTTACCATTGATGATGGACAGAGAGGTGTACTTACCCACCGAACCGGAGGCGTCTACTGTCACCGGCGCGCCCCAGGCGGCCCCATCGGCGTCCAGCGCCCGGACATATTTCAAATCCTTGTTCGCGTCGTCGTAATAGCTGATGGCCGGTTTGCCGTTCACAACGGTCAGCGAGGTGTATTTCCCCGTCCCATTGGCGGCATCTACGGTGATGGGCGCGTTCCAGGCCGTCCCGCTGGCATCGCTGGCCTGGACGTATTTCAAATGCTTGTTCGATTCATCGTAATAGCTGATGGCCGGTTTGCCGTTGACAACAGTGAGCGACAAGTATTTGCCTACTGAGCCAGCGGTATCCACACTTACCGGCGTACCCCAGGTCGTTCCGGCCGCATCCAGCGCCGCGATATATTTCAAATCTTTGCTGGCGTCGTCGTAATAGCTGATGGCCGGTTTGCCGTTGACTATCACCACTGCAGAATATGGCCCGGCCGCGCCGTTGGTGTTGATGGTAACTTGATTAGCATCTGCCGGGAATGTGGCCTGGGCGGTGAACCCGGTGGGGGAAACGGCCGTTACAAACAAACTTGTCCCCGCCGCCAGCGCCGCAGAATCCGTCTGCAAACTCACATTCACGATCGGATCGGCCGCAAACGGCGCATCAAAAACAACCGGGAACTGAACGGCCGTCTGTCCGCCAAAATCGCCCGCCGCGGGAACGTTAATTTGTCCCGACTGCCAACCGGTGGGGCTGCTGACCAAACTGCTTAAATCAACCGAAATCGTGCCGCCACCATCCGTAATCTCTAAAATTGTGCCATTCAGGTTGATGGATATGTTAAACTCATTGCCCGGATCCGCATCGGCATCGCCGCTGTTGACAATCGTCGTGCCGTTAATGACAATGCCGCTGCCGGCGTCATAAGTCGGGCCAGGTTCACCCTGCGGGCCTTGCGGGCCTACTGCCCCGTCCGCGCCTGCGGGACCCTGTTCGCCTTGCAAGCCTTGTGGACCTTGCGGACCGACCGGGCCGACTGCGCCATCTGCACCAGGCGCGCCATCCGCACCTGCCGGGCCTTGTGGGCCAGCAGGCCCCATCGGGCCGGTCAAACCTGGCTCGCCTTGTGGACCTTGCGGGCCAACCGGGCCTACTGCGCCATCCGCACCGGCTGGACCTTGTAAACCCTGCGGGCCTTGCGG
>JAJRYT010000111.1 GCA_024275635.1 Chloroflexota bacterium
CGAACTGGAAACCGCCCGCCAACTGGCGGAAACAGAACGCCATCGCGCGGATGAACAGATTACGGCAGCCAAAAACTTGCGCCGCCGGGCGGTCTATCTAGGCATCGCCCTTGTTGTCGCGGCTGTGTTGGCGATAGCGGCTGTTTTTGCGGGTATTCAAGCGAATAACAATGCCAACACGGCCGTTGCCAACGCCAACGCCGCCGCCACCCAAGAAGCGATTGCGTTTGACGCGCAAGCCGAAGCTCTCGCTCAGGCCGAAGAAGCGCAAAAAAGCGCCAATATTGCCGCCACGGCCTAAGCCAATGCGGAAGAAGAACGCGCCATCGCCCAAGAAAATGAAGCGGCGGCTATTGCGGCGCAAGCGGACGCTCTCGCCCAGACCGAAATCGCCCAATTTAATGAAACCCAGGCGCAGAGCTTGGCATTGACCAGCGGCGCACGAGAAGCATTCAGCGGTGGTCAGGTTGATCTGGCTTTGGCTCTGGCGATGCAGGCCGTCTCTGTAGAACAGCCGCCAGCTCAGGCCGTTCGCACCTTGAACGATGTGGCCTACGCTCCCGGAACATCTCTTATCTACCAGAGCGAGAATCCAGACAGTATCATGTACGCTGTGGACATGCTTCCCGATGCCCCCTACCTGCTTGCACAAGATGGAGGGACGATCACCGTGTGGGACAGCAATAATCAGGAGATACTCAATCAATTTGATACAGGCAACGAGGATACCATTTTGGGGTGGCTGATAAGCATCCCCAATAGCACGACCATTGCCAACGCTTATAATAACGGCGAGGTTATCATATGGGATTGGTTAACTGGTGAAAAGGTGCAGACGTTGCCTGACATTGACATGGCCTATACGGGAAACTTATTTGCCCCTCCCAGCGGGAATACCATTGTCAGCATGCTCTACAAAGGGGAAAGTGAGACAGAAGTTGATGGTCTGCCCACAGGCTTTAGTATGATTGGCTGGGACATTGAAAGCGGCGACCAAATTTACCGTATCGATGGCGCACGCGGCGAAAGAAGCACATGGAATATGGCTACACCAGACGGCGGCACAGCCCTCATTGCCACGACGATAATGGATGAAGCAGGCAACTACACAGCGGACTCCCGTTTACTCATCATTGACCTTGAGACGGGAACGATTTTATCTGAATCAGCACTTGAGCAATTTGTTGGCAATAATTACATCGAATCTATTGATATTAATTCCACAGGAGATCAGGCGTTTGCGCTCATAACCGAACTTAGCGACGATATTGCGACGACTGGAGTGTTCTTTTCTCTACCTGCGGCTGAGGTTATCACAACGGTGACATTTGATATAGACGTAGATCATGCAAAATACAGTCCAGATGGCAGTCAAGTTGCTGTTTACATAGATAATCAGTCTCAAAAATACTTTACCCTGCTAGATACCGTGACTGGAGAATCAATTCGCCAATTGGGCAGTCGCACCAATGGGCATGTAGGCTATGTTAATTGGGGGTCTCTTACCTTTACCCCCGATGGTAAACGTCTGGTCAGTGGCGATGGACGCGGCGTTGTCATGGTGTGGGACGTGGAAACAGGCGAACTTATTCAACGTCTTGCTGGTCATGATGAGAGAGCTATTTACGCTGTCAAAGTGAGTCCCGATGGAAATACAGCTGTCAGCGCGGGGGGAAGCAGCCTGCGTTTTTGGGATATATCCGAAGATACGGCTGCCCGCGTTTTCGAAGGGCATGATGCTGAAATAAACTACGCGATAGCGATCAGCCCTGATGGCGAAAAGGCGATCTCGACTGCATTTTCCTTTAGTGGAGGGGTATATGAAGCGATTCTCTGGGATACAAGCACATTTGAGATTATTCACCGCTTGCCCGGTTGGTTTCTAAGTGCAGCATTCTTACCCGACGGACAGACAGCCATCATTGGGGGCGAGGATGTGGACGCAAATTCTGAGATATTGCTACTACAGTGGGACATCGAAAGTGGTGAAGTGCTTAATAGAAGCGAGCGCACGGATATCGGGGCGGCATGGGAAATAGCACTTAGCCCTGATGGAAATTCTTTCTTCTTTGTTACGCAGGGTACGGAGATGTTTCAGATTGATATTGAAACGCTCACCGAAATGAAAAGCTTTTCGACATTTACGGATGATGAAGGGTTGCTTAGCGTTACGATTCACCCTGATGGACAGCGCGCGCTGGTTGGCGGTGGTTTAGGCGATATTGTTATGTTCGATCTTGATACAGGAGAGGTAATCCAACGCTATAATAATCAGGGGGGGGCTGTGTATGACATCTACATCAGTGCCGATGGGAAGCGTTTTGTGTCTGGGTGGACTGATGGTACGTCCATATTATGGGACATCGCCAGCGGCGAAGTGATCCAATCCTTTAGCGGCCATACCAATGTCGTTACGGGTGTCGCCTTCACCGCAGACGAAAGCCAACTTGTCACCTCTTCAGGCGACGGTACGCTTATCTTATGGGATGTGGCCTCAGGGGAGGCACTGCGGACATTCAGCGAGCATGACGCTTGGGTCAATCGGGTTGCCCTTTCGCCAGATGGGAAGCTGGCTTATTCAACCGCGGATGATGGGACGGTTATCGTGCGCCCCATCACAGAAATACCCGTTGACGAGATATTGGCCTACATCGCCGACAATCGTGTCTTGTACGAATTTACTTGCGTAGAACGGAAACAATACCGCGTCTTCCCGCTGTGCGATGCCAATGGCGTTGTGCCGAACAGTGGCAATTAGGCGAATGGTTTCCTAATGCCCAAGCTATCCCTCTCGTTGGCCCCTTTGCCGCTTACTTGGACATCCTCGCCTTCACGGAGTTATTAAGACAAGGCGAGTCCCTCTGGCCCGAAGCGGCCGCCCTGTACCGGGAGGATTTCTTGGCCGATTTTTACCTACCGGACAGCGCTCCCTTCGAGGAATAGGCGGCGGCTCGTCGCGGCGACTTGCGCCGCCAGGCGCTGGCTGCGCTGGATACGCTGACAACAAACAGCATCCAGACCGGCGATGAGGGTGAAGTCATCGCTCGCATCGTCGCTGCCGTGCCGGAGAATCGTCCCCAGGGCCGCCCCGCTGTCGGTGAAATCAGCGCCATCAATGGGGATGAAATTAGCTTGACGACGCTGCAGGGCGATACGATTACTGTCGTCATTGATGCCGACACGATTTTCCGAATCGGCCGTGACAACGAAGCTTCCCTGAGCGATTTTGCGCCGGGGGATAAGGTGGCCGTCTTTGGCGCACGCGGCGAGGGGGACGGTACGATGCTGGCAACCCACGTCATGAAACGTAAATAAACCAGGCTCACAAATCGGATCATATGCGTGAAGCGTGAAACCGCCCAGTTTCACGCTTCACGCTTTACGCTCTCCGCTTCACGTGCCCTTTGTCGCCACTTCTGCGCTTAAAATGCGATCCAGGCGGAAGGTGCGGCGGTCGTCTCGTAGATGGCAGTGGGCGACGAGGTGGCCGACGCCCCGGTGCTGGCTGGGGTACAGGGGGGTGATGGTTCTTTCCGTTTCGCCGGAGTTGCCCAGGTAGAGGATGTGGAGTTGACGGCCGTTTCTCAACGCTTCAATGATCGGTTCCGGCAAAAAAACGGCCGGCGGCGCAGGCGTGTACACCGGCTCCCCCTGCGCATAAAGCAAGTCACCTACCGTTTCCAGTTTGCGTTGCCTCAGGTCGCGCACCATCCGCTTGAGAATTTCGGCCGTCATGTACACATCATTCAGCGCCCGGTGCGCTTTGCCCATACGCACGCCCAATTTACGGGCAATGTGAGCTAAATTATTACGCCCAAAATAAAAATGCCGCCGCGCCAGCAGCAGCGTACACAACCAGGGATTGGGCAAAACCGGCTCCCGCGAACCGGCCAGGCTTGCCTGATCGGCAATGAAGAACTCGATTCCCAGGAAACCGGCATCGAAGCTGGCATTATGGGCTACCAGCAGCGCGCCATCCAGCAGGGTGGACAATTCCGGCGCGATTTGGGCAAACGTGGGCTGGTCAATCAAATCGGCGTCGGTGATGCCGCTGACGGAACTGGCCTTCGCTTCCATCTTGCGTTCCGGATAGATGAGCTGGCTCATCTCGGCTGCCGGCTGCCAATTTTCCAGCCGCACCGCGCCGATTTCGACAACGCGGTGGCCCAAACCGGGAAAAAGCCCGGTTGTTTCCGTGTCTAAGACGACAATGGGGATGTCAGACGGCCGTTTCTCATCAAAATCAAACATAGGTCATTGCCTTACAGTGAGCGGAGAATCTCGTCACTTTTAGGAATATCACTCATTGAGCGCCCGTAATGCACATACCGGGCTGTGCCACTCTTGTCCACCACAACTTGAGCCGGCATACGGCCGAATTTGAACAGCTTGATTTCCTGGCCGTACAACCGCAAAACAGTGTGTTGCGGATCGGGCAAGCCGGTAAAAGGCAGATCGTGCTCTTGCCAATAATCGCGGAAGGCGGACGCATTATCCGGCCCAACGACAATAATTTCGGTATCTTTAGCGATAAATCGATCATAATCCTGGCGCAACTGCGCCATATGCGCGCGGCAGAACGGTCACATAAAGCCGCGGTTGAAGACCAGAAAAACGTTCTTTTTATCGTAAAAATCGGACAGACGAACGATTTTCCCGTTAAAATCCGTCAACGTGAAGTCGGGAGCCGGTTTATCGAGGGTAACTTTACTCATGGATTATGCGTACCTTCTTTTTCTCTGTTTTCTTTTTGTGAACGGCCGTCCAGTGCAGCAATTCTATCTGATGGAACTTTACCCAAATAAGCGGCGGCGTCAACTGCTGAAGCGCATGATGCGTTAACGCCTTTGTAAACAATTCGTTAACGCCTGCCCGCTATACTACTCCCAGCATAGTGCCAAAGCTTCTGTTGGCTGGCGCTGCGCAGGCAAGGAAGAGGAGAAAATTTATGTTACGTGGGTTTTCACACGTCCTAAACAGCAGCCGGCTCAAACCGGGTGATTTACAATTAGAAATTGCCGATATATTCCTGGCATTTGGCGGCGTCCAAGCGCTTAGCGGCGTTAGCCTCCAGGTGTGTCAGAGCGAGATCGCAGCCATCATCGGGCCGAATGGAGCGGGCAAGACGAGCCTGTTGAATTGTGTCAGCGGGTTGTACCATCCACAAGAAGGGAGCATTCAGTTTCATAACGGCCGTACCCACGAACTCACCCATTGCAAACCATACGAAATCGCCAAGTTAGGCATTGCCCGCTCCTTCCAAAACATCGAGCTGTTCAAACATATGACCGTCCTTGATAACTTGATGCTGGGACGGCACATTCACCTCAAATCCAACGTCTTCACCGGCGGCTTCTATTGGGGCCGCGCCCAACGCGAAGAAGTCGAAAACCGCCAATTCCTTGAAGACATCATTGACCTGCTTGAAATCGAAGCCATTCGTAAGCAAGCTGTTGGTACCCTTTCCTACGGTCTGCAAAAACGGGTTGAACTGGGCCGGGCGCTGGCTCTCCAGCCCAGTCTTCTTATCCTCGACGAACCTATGGCCGGCATGAACAGCGAAGAAAAAGAGGATATGGCTCGTTTTGTCCTCGATGTCAACGAAGAACATGGCGTCACCATCATCATTATTGAGCATGATATGGGCGTGGTGATGGACATTTCCGATCACATAGCCGTGTTGGATTTTGGCCTCAAAATTGGTGATGGCACACCCGATGAAGTCCAACGCGATCCAGCAGTGATTAAGGCTTACCTGGGCGAAGAGCATGGAGCGTCATAAATGATGGTCATAAATGATGATTGAAGATTAAAGATTGGTATCCGCCAAGCGCCAATCATTAATCATTAATCATCAATCATCAATCATTAAAAGTTATGTCAGAAACATTTCCCCAATTACTACTTGAACGAGTTTCACAATTTGGCAGTCAAGAAGCCCTGCGTGAAAAAGATTACGGCATCTGGCAATCTACAACCTGGAATGAATACCTGCAGCATGTCCGTCACTTCTGTCAGGGGTTAGTGAGTCTGGGACTAGTGTCCACCGACACGGTCGCCATAGTTGGCGACAATCGCCCTGAATGGATTTATGCTGAATTAGCGGCACAGGCGGCTGGGGCCAAAAGCATTGGTATCTACCAGGATGCTGTTGTCAAGGAGATGGTATACGTTATCACCTATGCCCAGGTGAAGTTTATCGTTGTCGAAGATCAGGAGCAGGTAGACAAGATATTGGAGATGTGGGACCAATTAACCGGTGTAGAAAAGGTCATTTATTATGATCCCAAAGGGCTGCGCAACTATACCGAAGAGTTCCTCATGTATTTCCCCGATGTAGAAAAATTAGGCGAAGATTTTGAACGCGAGAATCCCGGCTGGTTTGAAACAAAGGTAAGTCAGGGTCAGGCAGACGATGTTGCCATTCTCTCAACAACTTCCGGCACGACTGGCAACCCCAAGCTGGCGATGATTACCCATCGCAACCTGGTTTCGATGGGGCGCAGCTTGATGGATATCGATCCCTTGCTGTCGGGGGATCGATTCGTTAGCTTCTTGCCTATGGCTTGGATCGGCGAACAGATGATGTCGTTTGCCTGTAGTTTGCAGAAAGGTTTTACGCTGCATTTCCCGGAACAGCCGGAGACGGCGCTGGCGAATGTGCGTGAAATTGGGCCGCACTCTATGTTTAGTCCGCCGCGTATCTGGGAGAATCTGGTAAGCCAGGTGCTGGTGAAGATGGAGGACAGCAGCCGTTTTAAGAAAAAGTGTTATGACTGGGCCATGCAGGTGGGGTATGAGATGGCCGATTTGCGCTTTCGTAAAGAAGAGCCTGGTTTAGGGCAGCGGTTAAAATATCGTGTTGCTGATTGGCTGGTGTTTCAAACGATTAAGGATCATCTGGGGCTGCGTCACTTGAAGCGGGCTTATACGGGTGGCGCGGCGCTGGGGCCAGATGTTTTCCGTTTCTTCCATGCGTTGGGTGTTAATCTGAAGCAGATATACGGGCAGACAGAGGCCAGCGGCATCAGTGTGCTGCACCGGGATGGGGATATTAAGTTTCAAACGGTGGGTACGCCGGTAACAGGTACGGAAGTGCGTATTGCCGAGAGCGGCGAAATTCAACTGAAGTCGGCTGCAATTTTTGCCGGTTATTATAATAATCCAGAAGAGACGGCCGAAACGCTGGTGGATGGCTGGCTGCATTCTGGCGACGCCGGTTATTTTGATGAGGATGGGCATTTGATTGTGATTGACCGGGCTAAGGATGTCATGACGCTGCATGATGGCACAAAGTTCAGCCCGCAGTTTATTGAGAATAAGCTGAAGTTCAGCCCCTATATAAAGGAAGCAGTGGTGTTTGGCGGGGATTGGCCTTTTGTTTCGGCGATGATCAATATTGATATGGAGAATACGGGCAAGTGGGCGGAGAATAACCAAATCGCCTATACGACATATACGGATCTGGCGCAGAAGCCGGAAGTGTATGCGTTGGTGCGCAAACAGGTGGAAACAGCGAATTCTGATTTGCCGGAGGCGGCGCGTATCCAGCGGTTCTTGCTGCTGCATAAGGAGTTAGATGCAGATGATGCAGAATTGACTCGCACGCGCAAGGTGCGCCGAGGGTTTGTAGCCCAGCGCTATGATGACATTATCTCGGCGTTGTATAGTCAGAATGATCATCTGAATGTGGAGACGGTGATTACGTATCAAGACGGCCGTACAGCCACATTACAAACACGGCTGTCTATTGAAACAATGTTAAATGGTACAGAGTAACTAAAGGCATCCTTTCGGAGCTTCACGAATGGTTAGCTGGTTTGAGCAGGCTAACCTCCGGGAGGGTTAGTCGTTACGGCACAGGAAAGAATGGATAAAGGTCTATGGATAAGTTCATACAGTTAACATTAACGGGATTGACAAATGGCGCCATTTTTGCCCTGGTTGCGCTGGGCTTTGTCTTGATTTACAAAGCCAGCGATGTCATTAACTTTGCTCAGGGAGATTTTCTGCTCGTGGGCGCTTATATTACTTACGGGATGATCGTCCAGGTCGGCTTGCCCTGGTCTGTAAGCGTTCTGCTGGCAATTGTGGCGGCGGTGGTCTTGGGCGTTGTTGTCGAGCGTTTGTTCTTGCGGCCTATGATTGGCGAACCCATTATTTCGGTCATTATGGTCACCATCGGCCTATCCAGCTTGCTGCGGTCCATTGTTACCTCTATTTGGGGAACGATTGGGCGGCAGTTCCCGGCCTTCTTGCCCAGTCAGCCATTGAACATTGCCGGAGCAGTTGTGCCGGCGGATCGGTTTATTGCCATTGGCATGGCTGTTGTTTTGCTGATTGTCTTTACACTCTTTTTCCGCTACTCGCGTGAAGGGATAGCCATGCGGGCAACAGCGGATGACCAGCAGGCGGCGTTAAGCATGGGCATTAGCGTGAAGCGGATTTTTGCTATTGCCTGGTCTATTGCCGCGGTCACGGCCGCTCTTGCTGGCATCATCGTTGCAAATATCACCGAATTGAGCTTCTTTGCCATTTCAGCCATTGGGCTGCACGTCTTCCCGGTTGTCATTCTGGGCGGTCTCGACTCCATCCCCGGCGCGATCATCGGCGGACTTATCATCGGCCTGTTAGAATCTTACGTGGGCGGCTATACCCCCAGCACCCTGGCCCTGCGCACCGTTTTTCCCTTTATCGTTCTCATCATCATCCTGATGATAAAGCCATACGGTCTTTTTGGGGAAATACGAATTGAAAGAGTTTAATATCCAGCAAACAGCGAGCGTAAATGCTGAATACTGATTACTGATAAAACCAGAGGTTTTGTACATGGAATCCGGCATCTTTCACACCACTTATGAAAGCGACATGGCGCTGCGGCGCACTCCCATTATGCGCTGGCGCATTATTCTAGCCGTTGCTTTTACCGTGATATTTCCTTTCATAGGCAATTCTTACACGTTGACCCTGGCTGACCAGATTGGCATTGCTGCTATTGGCGCCATCGGTCTGAATATATTAACCGGATTTACCGGTCAGATCAGCCTGGGACAGGGCGGGTTTATGGCCATTGGCGCTTATACAGCCGGGGTCTTGACGACAATGGTCGGGATGCCCTGGTGGCTAACGATTCCTATCGCCTGCGTGGTGACGGCGCTGGTAGGCGCATTCTTCGGAATTCCTTCCCTACGCCTGAAAGGGTTATATCTGGCGATTGCCACGCTGGCGGCTCAGCAAATTATCCAGTGGGCAATTGTCCGTTCGCCTCTAGGTACAGACGCCCTGGTTGTGCCGCCCATTAAGGTATTCGGCCAATCATTGAACCGGCTGCGGATTGGCTCTTTTGGCGGCATAGATTTCTGGTTTTACTGGGTCATTTATTTTTTTCTGGCATTAACGATTTTATTTGCAGTAAACTTATTTCGTACCAAGATCGGTCGTGCTTTTATCGCCATCCGAGACCAAGATATTGCTGCCGAAGTCATGGGTGTGAATTTATTCCGCTATAAGCTTATGTCTTTTGCCACATCTTCATTCATCGTTGGTTTGTCAGGCGCGCTTCTGGCACAATATCGTGGCATTGTCAATTATGAACGCTTTACCATTGACGCTTCGATCTTTTATTTAGCGGTTATCATTATTGGTGGGCTAGGTTCTGTTTCCGGCTCTGTGTACGGGGCCATTTTTATGGTACTCCTGCCAGCCACCCTCAGCAACCTGGGCCAATCACTAAGCGGGTCGGTTCCTGGTTTGGCCCGGCTGATCCCGTTTGTCCAACAAGCTGTTTTTGGCATCACGATTATTTTGTTCCTGATTCTTGAACCGGAGGGCCTGGCTAAAATCTGGCGCGATATTAAAGATTATTTCCGCCTGTGGCCGTTTAGTTATTGAGTGTATTACGTATTGCGTATTTCGTGACTTCGCATAAACCTGTGATACGTAGTACGATTTTAAAAGTTTTGTTGTTGTTTGATGTTCCTGAGGAGGACAAGATGTCACATAAATTTTCGAGAAGTTTTTTCATAATGATGTTGGTTTTGGTTGGTGTTTTGGCCTTAGCGGCTTGTGGCGGCAGCAGCGGCAGCGATGAACCGATTAAGGTTGGCGCCATTTTTGACCTTACCGGGCCAACTTCAGATGTTGGTACGCCCTATTCTGAGGGTATTACTGACTTTGTTAGCTGGTACAATGAACAGGGCGGCGTTGATGGAACGCCGTTGGAGTTGATCTCGGCTGACTATGCTTATAAAGTTGACCAGGGTGAACAGCTCTACAGCCAATATGTGAATCAAGGAGTTGTTGTCTTCCAGGGTTGGGGGACAGGTGATACGGAAGCGTTGCGCAGCCGTATTGCGGCCGATGAAATCCCCTTCATGTCCGCTTCCTACTCCGATGTGTTAGGCAATCCTGATGAAGCGCCTTACAATTTCTTGATTGGCACAGGCTATGGCGCGCAAGCGGTAACGGCCGTTCAGTGGGGTTTAGATAACGGCGCCACCAAATTTGCCATCTTCCACCATGACAGCCCCTTTGGCCAATCCCCGGTTGATATGGCCAAGTCATACGCTGAATCACATGGCGCTTCATTGGATGTATTCCCCATGCCCGGCGGCGCCACCGACTTTACGGCCGAATTGACCCAGGTAAAAGACGCTGGTATCGAGTACATCATCATCCAGAACGTCTCCTCTAACGCGGCTACTCTCGTGAAAAACATCACCGATTTTGGCCTGGATATCCAGGTCGTTTGCCTGAACTGGTGTACCGATGAGTTGTTCGTTTCATTGGCCGGGGACGCCGCCGAAGGTGTATTGGGAACCAGCCCCTTCGCTTTCCCCGGCAGCGGCGCCGCGGGCCTGAAAGAAATGGAAGATTACCTGTCGGCCAATGGCGGCAGCCTGTCCGATAAAGGCATCCGTTACGTGGCTGGCTGGTTGACCATGAAAGTTATGACCGCTGGCATCGAAAAAGTCGTGGCCGATGGCAATGAAGTGACTGGTCCCAACATCAAAGCCGCGTTGGAAAACATGGGCACATTGGATACAGGCGGCCTCACCCAGCCCCTTAAATTCAGCAGTTCCGACCATGCCAGCAACAAAGCCGTGCAGTTTTTCCAGGTTAGCGGTGGAACCTGGACGGCCGCTTCTGATTATGTAGCTGTCCCGTAGCTCGTACAATCAGAGTGAATAAGTAAACGTAAACAGTAATCAGTTGCCTGTGTTTATAAGATACGGGTAACTGATTACTGACCACCGAGCAATAAAAATCAATTTCCAACCTGGAGCATAATATGCTGGCGCTCAATAATGTTGAAGTCATATACAACGATGTCATTCTCGTGTTGAAAGGGATGTCGCTGGAAGTTCCCCAGGGCAAGATTGTGACCTTGCTCGGTTCTAATGGCGCCGGGAAGTCCACGACCCTCAAGGCTATTTCTGGACTGCTGAAGCCGGAAGATGGCGAAGTAACCGATGGCGAGATCGTTTTTGAGGGCAATAAGATTCATGAGATAGATGCTGCTAACATTGTGCGAGCCGGTATCTTTCAGGTTATGGAAGGGCGGCGCGTTTTTGAGCATCTGGATGTGGAACAGAATCTTGTTGCCGGCGGTTACACACGATCCGACCGGCAGAATATACGCCAGGATATGGACAAGGTGTACACTTATTTCCCGTGCCTGAGAGAGCGCCGTCATCAAACGGCCGGGTATCTTTCTGGCGGCGAGCAGCAAATGCTGGCAATTGGACGGGCCTTGATGGCCAAACCAAAACTGGTGATGCTGGATGAACCGTCCCTGGGATTAGCGCCGCTGCTGGTGCAGGAGATTTTCGGCATTATTAAACGTATCAATAAGGAAGAAGGGACAACTATCTTGCTGGTGGAGCAGAATGCCCGCCTGGCGCTGGATGTGGCCGATTATGCGTATATTATGGAAAACGGCCGTATCGTCCTCGATGGTGAACCGGCCGCCTTAAAAGCCAACGCTGATGTCCGCGAGTTCTACCTGGGACTCAACGAGGTTGGCACGCGCAAAAGCTACCGCGACGTTAAACATTACAAACGCCGCAAACGGTGGCTGTCGTAAGAACAATCAACAATCAATTATTGATTATTAGTTGTTCAAATTCAACTGTGAACTATGAATAATCTCAACACAACCATTTCCCATCTATACGCCAACGCGCCCGCCTTCCGCCGTCGCATGGACGCCGCCGGTTTAACGCCGGACGACCTGCAAACGGAAGCCGATTTAGCCAAACTGCCCGTCTTGCGCAAAGATGATGTTATCGAACTACAGAAGCGAGACCCGCCCTTTGGCGGTTTGCTGGCCGTGCCCATGTCTGAACTGCGGCGAGTATTTCAATCGCCAGGTCCCATCAACGAACCTGATCCCAGGGCGGACGATGTGGGCCGCTGGCTTCCGGCATTAAACGCCGCTGGTTTCCAGCCCGGCGAAGTGGTGATTAACGCCTTCGGCTACCACATGACTCCCGCCGGCGCCTCATTGGAAGATAGTTTGAGCCATTTGGGGTGCGTTGTTATTCCTGGCGGCATTGGCAACCAGGAACAGCAGATTCAAGCCATGTCCAGTTTTAGCGTGACTGGTTATGCCGGATTGCCTAGTTACCTTAAAGCATTGCTGGACAAGGCGGAAGCGTTGGGCATTGAACTGCACCTGCGCCGCGCTTTTGTCCTGGCTGAGCCACTGCCCCCCTCTTTGCGAGAAGAGTTAAACAATCATGGCATTGCCGTGTACCAAGGGTACGGCACGGCCGAATGCGGCAACCTGGGCTTTGAATGTGAAAAAATAGAGGGGTGGCATATTCCCGAAAACACAATCGTTCAAATTTGCGATATTAACAGCGGCGAACCGCTGCCGCACTGCCAAACGGGCGAGGTGGTGGTCACGCTGTATAATACCCATTATGCGTTGGTGCGCTTTGGCGTGGGCGATTTATCTTCCATCATTGAAGCGCCTTGCACCTGCGGCCTGCCGGGGCTGCGGCTGAACGGCTGGCAGGGACGGGTTGGCGCGGCCACCAAAGTGCGTGGTATGTTCCTGCACCCGACCCAATTGGCGGCGATGATGGCCCGTTTCCCGGAAGCAGCCGCTTACCAGGCAGTCATCACTCGGGAAGCGCACCGGGATGAACTAGCGCTACATGTTGTTCCCCAAGCGGGAGCCGACACCGTATCATTGGCCAAACGGCTGCAAGAGACAGCCCGGCAAGCCCTCAAATTCCGATTGGCTGTTGAGATGGTCGCGTCACTGCCGCCAGACAGTCCGCCCATCCGTGATGAGCGAACCTGGGACTAAGAATTCTTGGCTTTGTCTCTTCGGGATGTTCGCGTTTTCCCTGCTGCCCATCCCTTGAGCGTCACAAAATTCCACCCCGATCCGCCTCTTGCAATTCAGCGATAAGGAGCCTACCCCAACATGACGATAGAATTTGAGCATGATGTAAAAACGGAACGGCTGCCAGAACATGGCAGTTGTTTCATCTGCGGCACACAAAACCCTAAAAACATGGGGCTGGTTTGGTACGTCCAGCAGGATGCCGGGCAAATCCTGGTTTTTTCCGAATTTGAATTTACGCTGGCCGAGCAGGGGCCGCCGGGGTATGCGCATGGCGGCGCCAGCGCAGCGGTGCTTGATGAAGCGATGGGCGCTGCGGTGTGGCGCTCTGGCTTGAAAGTGGTGTTGGCGAATATGAATTTGAACTATCATTTACCGGTTCCTTTGCGCACGCCGCTGCGGGTGGAGGCGTGGCTGGAACGGGTTGAAGGGCGGAAGGCGTATGCTCAGGGGCGGCTGTTGGTGGAGGAGGAGAAAACGGCCGTCTCTGGCGCCGGTCTCTACATCCACGCTCCCCACCTTTTTACCTTCGATTATTACGGTTGACGCCAGCCAAACTAACTGCTAAGATGTGTGCATGATGCAGAAACACGCCTTCAATTATTATTATGGGCCGCCAACACAAACGCCGCAATTTGGTGGAGGTTTTGTTTGCCTGTAGAGAATCATTGAGGCAGCAATCTGGAAACGAGAGGCGCGGCAACCCCGCGCCTTTTTTGTTGCTATCGGCAGCTTGTCAGCGCAAACTGGCAGTTTGCGATTGCGATTTCTGACGACTCTTTCGTGGCCCCAGCGGTCATTCTGATTGACAAGCTGTGGGGCAACAGCTACGATCATAAACAAGTAAATCATTCGGGAGAGAAACATCGTGACAAATGTATTTGATGAGTTTAAGTGGCGTGGTTTAGTATACGACCACACAGATGGCGTTGCCGAGATATTGGGCCGAGAAAAAGTGACTGTTTACAATGGGTTTGACCCCACGGCCGATTCCCTGCATATTGGCAATTTAGTGCCGATGATGGGGCTGGCCCGCTTCCAGCGGTTAGGCCATACACCCATCGTTATTGCTGGCGGCGGCACCGGCATGATTGGCGACCCCAGCGGGAGAGCGACAGAACGGCAGCTGCTTTCTATTGAGCAAATCGAGGCCAATGTGGCCGCCCAAAAAGTGCAGTTGGCCCATCTACTTGACTTCGAGGCTAAGAGCAACCCGGCCCAGATCATCAATAACGCTGATTGGTTGACCGCAATTTCCATGATGGATTTCCTGCGCGACACGGGCAAATATTTCACTGTTAACTACATGCTGGCTAAGGATTCGGTTAAATCGCGGCTGGAACGAGAAGACGGCATCTCCTTCACCGAGTTCAGCTACATGATTATGCAGGCTTTCGACTTCCTGCATTTATTTGATAACCATAACTGCATCATGCAGGCGGGCGGCAGCGACCAATGGGGTAACATCACGGCAGGCGTAGAACTTATCCGCCGCAAGCGGGGTGAGAAGGCTTACGGGCTGGTATACCCGCTCATTACCAATGCCGACGGGTCTAAATTTGGCAAAACGGCTTCGGGCACAAACATCTGGCTTGACCCCCAGCGTACATCGCCTTACCGCTTTTACCAATATTGGCTAAATGCCAATGACGCCGATGCGATCAATTACCTCAAATATTTTACCTGGCTTAACCAGTTTGAAATCAAGGCGTTGGAGGATGCGCTTTTTGAACGGCCGCATCTGCGTGAAGCGCAGCGCAAATTGGCCCAGGAAATCACCCGCATGATCCATGGCGAAACGGCATTGGCGAAAGCTGAAAAAGCGGCCTCTGTCCTCTTTGGCGGCGATTTAGAGGGGCTGGACGCGGATGATATTGCCGACATCTTTGCCGATGTACCCTCCAGTCAAATTACCCAATCACAACTGACGGGCGCGGGGATGCCGCTGGCCGATTTGTTGGCGGCCAGCAGCCTGGCTAATTCTAAGGGAGATGCGCGGCGTTCGATTAAGGGGGGCGGCATTTACCTGAATAATCAGCGGGTCACTGACCCAAACCAGGCGGTGACGCTGGCCCAGAGCATCGAAGGGAAGTTCCTGGCGCTGCGGAAAGGCAAGAAGAAGTATCACCTGGTTCAGGTTATATGAGGAATTGTGGGGGGGAAACGGCCGTCTCTGGAAACTCCGCCAATATCTTCCTATCAAACGTCACCAGCGGCACATTCAACTCATGGGCCAGGGCCACAAACTCACAATCGTAAGCCGAACAACTACTGGCGGCCACTAAATTCAAAACGTGCAGCGAGTTCGCATTATAAGTTTTCCCCTGCATCAATTTTTCAGCCTTGCGTATGACGGTGTAAATCTCTGATAACGTCAGGCGCTCATAGCGCAAATAACCTGATAACGCATTTCTGAACTCACTGATCCAGAGCGGTGGCGCGACCCACTTCGGATCCGCTTCCAACAACTGCTCCGATTGCGAGTGATGTTGGCTGGGTAAAAATAAATAACAGATGACGTTCGTGTCAACGACGATCACGGGCGGCCTTCGTTAATCGCTTGTTCCAGTTCTTCATCGGTGATCACATATTTAATGCGCTCACGAATCGCCCGCGCCTCAGCAATGAATTCTTTTGGGTCAATGGGATAATTATGCACGGAACGTTCAATCAGCGTGATCACTTCATTGTTGATACTGCGCCGGTTGGCTTTTGCCTGTGCTTTCAGCATCTCATACAAATCATCAGGCATGTTTTTAATGGTCATCGTGGCCATAGCTTCCTCCTAAATGGTTCCATTTTGATTCCATTATGGTTGCTTTTGGCGTTGATGTCAATAAAAAAAGCCCGAACAAAGGTTGTCTTTGTCCGGGCCGGCAAAAATTTGTCAGTTATCAGGCGTATTCTTCAACGGGCAGGCAGACGCAGAACAGATGGCGGTCGCCGTAGACGTTGTCAATACGGCCGACAAACGGCCAGAACTTTGATTCACGGGTGAAAGCAGAGGGGAAAGCAGCCTGTTCGCGGGTATACGGCCGTTCCCAGTCCCCACTCAACACTGCCTCCGCCGTATGCGGGGCGTGCGCCAACACACTATCCTCATGACTGACCTTGCCATCCTGGATTTCCTGAATCTCGGCCCGGATAGCGATCATCGCCTCGCAGAAACGCTCCAACTCCGCCAGCGACTCGCTTTCCGTCGGTTCAATCATCAGCGTGCCCGGAACCGGGAAAGACATCGTCGGCGCGTGGAAACCGAAATCCATCAGCCGCTTGGCCACATCATCCACCGATACAAACGGCTTCAGATGGCGCAGTTCAACGATGCACTCATGGGCGACACGGCCGTTCTTCCCCCGGTACAGCACCGGGAAATACGGCTCCAGCCGGTGGGCGATGTAATTAGCGTTCAAAATGGCGATTTGCGTCGCCACCGTCAAGCCCCAATCGCCCATCATGGCGATGTAGGCATACGAAATCGGCAGCACGCTGGCGCTGCCCCAGGGAGCCGACGATACCGCCCCCAGCGATTGCTCGCCGCCGACGCCGGGAACCACGGCGCTGTTCGGCAAAAAGGGAACCAGATGCTCGGCTACGCCAATCGGCCCCACGCCGGGGCCGCCGCCGCCGTGTGGAATAGCAAACGTCTTGTGCAGGTTCAAATGGCACACATCCGCGCCAAAATCAGCCGCCGGGCGCGAAAGGCCGACCAGCGCATTCATGTTCGCGCCATCCAGGTAAACCTGCCCGCCATGCTCATGGATGATGTCGCAGATCTCCTCAATCGCCTCTTCATAAACGCCATGCGTGGACGGGTATGTCACCATCAGCGCCGCCAGATTGTCGGCATGTTTTTCTGCTTTGGCCCGCAGATCGTCCACTTCGATGTTGCCCTGGTCATCGCATTCGACCACAATCACTTTCATCCCCGCCATGACCGAGCTAGCCGGGTTGGTGCCATGCGCCGAGCTGGGGATGAGGCAGATATTACGCTGATCGTCCCCGCGCGACAGGTGGTAGGCGCGGATGGTTAACATGCCTGTGTACTCGCCTTGCGCGCCGGAATTGGGTTGGAGGGATACGGCCGTAAACCCCGTAATCTCAGCCAGCCATGCCTCCAGCCGTCGGAACAACTCCTGATACCCTTTCGTTTGCTCCAGCGGCGCAAACGGGTGCATATTGCCAAATTCAGGCAGCGTGATCAGCAGCATTTCTGACGCCGCATTCAACTTCATCGTGCAAGAGCCAAGCGAAATCATCGAATGTGTTAGCGAGAGATCCCGTTCTTGCAGGCGGTAGATATAGCGCATCATCTCCGTTTCCGACTGGTAACGGCAGAAAACAGGATGCGTCATAAACTCGCTGGCGCGCTGATGCGGTGCGGCATAATCCAGCCCAATGTTATCGGCCAGGGCCTCAATATCCATCTCCCCGGCCCCAAAAATAGCAAATAATTTAGCCAAATCACCCGCTCCAACCGCTTCATCCAGGGCCACGCCAACCGCGCCATCATCATAATAACGCAAATTAACTTCCAGTGTTTGGGCTGCTTTCTTGATTTCCGCCTGGGCGCGCGGGCCGCCGCTAATTTTGAGCGTGTCGAAAACAGGCGCATCGTTAATGGTGTAACCAAGCTTTCCAAGACCGGAGGCCAGCACGCCGGTGAGCAAGCGCACCCGCCGCGCAATCCGGCGCAAGCCTTCAGGCCCGTGATAAACGGCATACATCGAAGCCATGATAGCCAACAGCGCCTGAGCCGTGCAGATATTGCTGGTCGCTTTGTCGCGGCGGATATGCTGTTCGCGTGTTTGCAAAGCAAGGCGGTAACCGGGCTTGCCCGAACTATCAATGGACACGCCGATGAGACGGCCGGGCATGATACGCTTGTATTTTTCCAGCGTCGCCATGTAAGCGGCGTGGGGGCCGCCGTAGCCCATGGGCACGCCAAAACGCTGTGTATTGCCAATAGCTACGTCTGCGCCAAATTCGCCAGGCGGACGCAGCAAGACAAGGGAGAGGAGGTCGGCGGCAGCGACGACGAGCGCGCCGTTTTCATGCGCTTTTTGGGCGAAGGGGCCGTAATCTAAAATATCGCCGTCGGTAGTGGGATATTGCAGCAAAACGCCGAAGGTTTCTTCACTGAAATCGTAGGTTTCGTGGCTGCCAATGATGACGTTGATGCCCAATGGTTGGGCGCGTGTTTGGACAACGGCGATGGTTTGCGGGTGACACAATTCGGAGACGAAGAAGCTGTTGGCTTTGGATTTGCGCGGCATGGCTCGCTGGCACAGGGTCATCGCTTCAGCGGCGGCTGTGCCTTCATCCAGCAGGGAAGCATTGGCGATTTCCAGGCTGGTCAAATCGGCGATCATGGTCTGGAAGTTGATGAGCGCTTCCAGGCGGCCCTGGGAAATTTCGGGCTGGTAAGGAGTGTATTGGGTATACCAACCGGGATTTTCCATGATGTTGCGCTGGATAACCGACGGGGTAACGGTTTCGTAGTAGCCCATGCCGATGAAGGAACGGAACACTTTGTTTTGGGCGGCCAATCCGCGTAATTCTTCTAAAACGGCCGATTCACTGCGCGGCGATTCCAGGTTCAAATGCCCATTCATGCGAATGGTCTTAGGGATGGCCTGCTCAACCAGTTCATCAAGTGAGGATACGCCCAGCGCCTGGAGCATTTTGGTCACATCGTGGCTGCGCGGACCGATATGCCGTTTGACGAAACGATCGGCCGGTTTGAGAAGGTCGCGGTTGCTAAACGGGGCGGCGCCGTTGGGGGAGGGTTTAGAACTGGCTTCGATGAAATCTTGCCAGTTTGTTTGGGGATAACCATGTAAACTCATTTTTTTCTCCAGTGGGAGGGGAACGTAGACCGTTGTCCGTATACCGCAATCCGGGGACGGGACGCGGATTACGGATTACGGATTACGGATTACGGATTTATTTACTCGCGTTCTTCCAGATATTTGGCGTAGGCAGCAGAGTCCATTAATTCATCAAGTTGGGCGGGATCGCTTAGTTTGATTTTGATCAACCAGGCTGTGCCGTAGGGGTCAGAATTGACAAGTTCGGGGGTGTCTATGAGGTCTTCGTTGACGGCCGTTACCTCGCCGGAGACGGGCATGTACAGATCCGCTGCGGCTTTAACAGATTCAACCACGCCAAACGTCTCCCCTATTTCAAAAGAGTCGCCTTCATCGGGCAGTTCCAGATAAACGATATCAGACAAAGCATCCTGAGCATGATCGCTGATTCCGATAGTTGCTTTGTCGCCATCAACTTTGACCCATTCATCTTCTTTTGTATAAAGTAAACCGGCTACTATATTACTCATGTTTATCTCCTGTAAATTCTATTTGAGCATTTTCAACTGTTTTTGTGAACAAAAAAAGAGGACACACGGCAGCGCTGCCCGCTGCCGGTATCCTCTGTCATTAACCTGAGAGATTCACAGCGCATAAGTTGCCGCTTGCCCCTTCGGTGGCGAAGAGCCTCTCAGCTAATCAGTGGGTCAGCAAGAAAGTTGAAATGCCGACTGGCTGAAATGCCGAGTTGCTTGCCCCGCATCTTTCCAGAAATACCTGTCCGTCCGGTCCTTTTGCCTGAGAGTTTCAGCGCATTCAAAATGCCCTTTGCCCCTTCGGCGACCCTGCTGCAAAATCGGGGTTCTCTCCCGAACGGCCGTTTGTGTCTATGTAATTGTGAAGTTCGTAAAATGTGCTTTTATTGTACGACTTGAAAGGCGGAGTTGCAAGGCATTAGATTCCTGAGATTCCTGGCCCCAGAAAGCATTCAGCCCCGGCCAGGAGGGGAAACCGGGGCTGAATGCTTTTTATTGGCGACTTCGAGAGTATCATAGTCTTGCTTTCTAAGTTGAACCTGAATTTAAGTTAAACGGTTCCTGAGAAATAAGGATAATGCCGATTGTGATAGAATCTGGCCCTTGCTGGTATGGTATACTGGAATCAGTCACCCAACCTGCTGTGGGGTGGATATTAAATGGCGGTGATTGGATGGTGTTTTTAACAACAGCAGAAGCCTGTTGGTTTGATGACGGATGTTGTGATGTGAAGTACCTGGACATGTGGAGCGCTGCGCCCCTGAGCTATATGCCTGGACAGGCAACTGGCCCCGATTGGTACACCGACCATTATGAAATAATTTTGACGCATGGTGGCAACGGCCGTTTCTTCCAAAAAGCCGCCCATCTCCTCATGCGCTATCAATTTTATCCCGACACCATCCTTTCCTTTTTTGGTGATTTCAACCTGCAACCAGAACGGCATCTGCGTGTCGGCGACCGGATTGTACAGCGCATCCATGTCGCCCGCCTGTTTAGCCGCCCCTTCCTCGACGTTATCGGCTTAACCGAGGTCACGCGCGTTATTGATACGCCACGTTGCCAGGGATTTACTTACGTCACCGTTGCCCCACACGTTGAACAAGGTGAATGGTCAGCCGGCATCACCTGGCGCGACAACGGCGATCTGGTATTAACGATTGACGCCATTTCCCGCCCCTCCCCCCAGGAACCAGCCCGCAACCATCGCTTCATGCGCGCTCTTCAGAAAAAAGCCCATCAGTCCGGCATTGCCCATTTCAAAAAAGTAGCGCTGGCGTAGTAAAGAAGTGGCGAGTCTGTAAGTAGGCAAGTGGGCCTGTGAACTTGCATACACGCACACTGGCAACACTTGTAAACCTGCCAACTTGCACACTGGCGACTCTACCCCCTACAATACCCCCATGCTAACCCTCTACTCGTGGAATGTAAATGGTATTCGCGCGGCCCAGCGCAAAGGTTTCTTAGATTGGCTGCATCAAACCAGCCCCGATATCCTCTGTGTGCAGGAGACGAAAGCGCATCCTGATCAGCTTGACGCTGAACTGCGGCAACCGGATGACTACCATACATATTGGGCCTGGGCGGAAAAGAAAGGGTACAGCGGCGTTGCCCTGTACACACGGCAGGCGCCAAAAGCGGTACAAATTGGCCTGGGCATTCATGATTATGACCGGGAAGGGCGCACCATCGTGGCCGAGTATGATGACTTCACCCTGATTGGCGCTTATTTCCCCAACGGCAGCCGCGACCACAGCCGCGTACCTTTCAAGATGGCCTATAAGGCTGATTTTCTAGCCTTCTGTAACCAACTTCGGGCTGAAGGTAAGCCGGTTATTTTCTGCGGCGATGTGAACACTGCTCATCAGGCGATTGACCTGGCACGGCCGCGCCAAAATCGAAGCTCGACGGGCTTTTTGCTGGAGGAGCGGGCCTGGATTGATGAGATTGTGGCTCAAGGGTATGTGGATACATTTCGCGCTTTGCACCCGGCGCAGGCGGAGGCTTATTCGTGGTGGGCGTATTACGGCCGTGCTCGTGAACGCAACGTAGGCTGGCGGCTGGATTACTTCTTCGTCAGTGAAGAATTACGCCCCCGTCTGGCCCGCGCCGCCATTCACGCCGACGTGATGGGATCAGACCATTGTCCTGTCAGCTTAACTCTGAAATCGTAGGAACCGTTCACTCTTCTTGTGGACTGCCAGTGGAAACACGGCCGTTTTATTCCAGGGCGCCAATCGTCATGATCGGCGCTCTTTTCATTTGAAGACCGTTACTTTTGCTGCCTGTAACCGACATGGCTAACTGTGAGAACCCGCTGGGAAGGCCAGGTAACGCCTGGGCAACTGGCATTGTCAGGCAAATGAGGTAATGGTATGAGACAACACAAACGACTTTTTATAATTGTTATGACGGTGGGGCTGTTATTAGTGGTGGCGACGGGAGCAATCGCGCAAACGGGGGATAACCCCCTCCCTCAACCCGCCTCCGACCAATATCTTGTCAGCGGCCAGATTCAGAACGCGACGACCGACCAGGCGGCAGCGGAACCGTTGACGGTGGAATTGCATGCCTTTGACAGCAGTTTTACGCGCACGGAAACGATAGAAACGACGTCGGATGAGGATGGCCGTTTCCAATTTACCCTGGACGCCATCGAGCCGGATTGGGTGTATATGACCACCGTTACCTACGGCGGGCTGGAATACAGCAGCGACATCGGCCGTTTGAATGGCGATCAGCCAACATTGGATTTACCGTTGACTGTTTTTGAGCAGACGATGGATGAGACGGCCGTCTCTCTGAACCAGTTACACATCACCGTCGCTTTGATGGGTGAGCAGGTCCGAGTCAGCGAGTTATACACCTTTGATAATAAGGAAACGGCCGTCTTCGTGGGCGCGTCCGGCACGACCGATGAAGGAACTGTCAGGCTCGCCTTGCCTGATGTGGCCCAATCCCCCGATTTCCAACGCGGCTTCGGCGGCGATAACTTCTTCCCCGCCAATGAGATTCTGCAAACAGATGCCGGATGGGCCGACACCCTGCCTTTGCGCCCTGGCCCCGGTAGCCTGACCCTGCTCGTCAATTATGTCGTCCCCAGCCAGGGGAATCTGCAACTGACCCGTTCTTTGCCCTACGACACACATAATGTGACGCTCGTCGTGCCCGATGGCTTGGCGCCCGGCAGCGCCTGGCAGCAAGACCCCTCGCGCATGACTGGAAGTGGCGTGACGACCAGCTTTTCCCTGGCTAGCCTGACCGCGGGCGAGACGTTGGACATCCGCCTTGAAGGCCAACCGGCGGCTCTAGCCGCGCCCGGGGGCAGCGCCTTATCGCCCTGGCTGGCGGCGGCGGGCGTACTTTTGCTCGTGGGGCTGGCTGCCGGACGGATGGTGTATCTACGGCGGCAGAATGGGGAAACGGCTCTCAAGCCTGAGGGAGTAATTTACTGATTTCCTATGATCTGATCGGCGGCCAGCCGCCAAACACCAGCTTTTTGAGAACCATGTACTATTTGGCTATCATGAGCTAATGATTAGAATAAGGAGATCGTTCACAATCCTCACATGGCAACCTTAATCACATAACAGGGAACAAGTTGATGTCAGTTATTCAATGATGACAGGTTAATTTATGACACAATCAATGTTTTCCAAACGGCGATTCAAGCCATCTCCGGCCAGAGCCAATAAGCCCTATGAGTTGGAGTTGAGTTTTTTTACTATTGTTGTTTTAAGCGGCGTTTATATTGCCTATGAATTATTGGCCGAACCGCGCGGCGGCCATCCGTTCGGCCATTGGCTGGGTATTTTGGGTACGCTGCTGATGGTGATGACAGAAATATTGTACAGTCTGCGTAAACGCACCCGCTTACTGAGCTGGGCCGGGCCGGTTCGTCATTGGCTTTCATTTCATATCTTTACCGGCATTGTTGGCCCCTTCATGGTGTTAATGCACACAGGGCTGCAGTTTCGCGGCCTGGCTGGGGTTAGCTTGCTGTTGACAGTCGTTGTGGCCGGCAGCGGGTTCATTGGCCGTTATCTGTACACAGCTCTGCCGCGCACCTTAACCGGGGTGGTGGCTTCCCGCAGTCAAATTGTTGCCGAGGCGCGGCAGTTACAAACGGCCGTTTCCCAATTCCAGGAACATAAATCAGCCCGGGTCCAACAGGCCATTGTCCAACTGAGCCAGCGCCATGCGAGCCGGAACCCGTTACTGACCGTATTCGGCCGTTCCTATTACCAATGGCGTTACCGGTGGCAGCTAAAGCGCACACTGCGTGATTTAGACCAGCTAGAAGAGTCGCAGCGCAGTCACTTATCAGACCTGCTTACCCGCAAACGGGAACTAGACCGGCAAGAAGAAATGCTGGACGCCGCCCGACGGTTGCTGCGCCACTGGCATATCCTGCACGTGCCAGTAGGCTTGACCCTCTTCTTCTCGGTCATTATTCATGTGATAGCGACATTTTATTTCCGGGCGGGGTTATTTTAATGAAACAGCACACACTTGTACAACGACAACACCCCATTTTTTCACCGGTAGCCATCATTTCCACATTGTTGTTGGCAGGTATGCTGTCCATAGTCGTTTTTCTGACGGGAGGGCGTGCTTTTAGTCCGGGCGATTTATCCGCCTTGAACAACAACGGCCAACCAATCGGTGGTTTTCAGACCCATGCCGAGTTTGGCGGTGATTGCAGTTATTGTCATGGGCCATTCAAAGGAATTGAAGCCCCACGTTGCGAAACGTGCCATGAAAACGTAGGGCAGCAAAGGATGATGGGAGAGGGGGTACACGGCCGTTTACAAATGGTCGAAGCATGTGCCCAATGTCACCTCGATCACCGGGGCGGCGATTTCAACATGTTGTCCATTGCCTTATCCAGCTTCGATCATGAAGTCACCCGATTCAGCCTGAACAAACACAAACGCGACTACGAAGGATTGAGTATCAAATGCGATACTTGTCATGTCAGCGAACAAGATTTCACCGTTTCGCTAAACGCTTGCATCGAATGCCATAAAGCCGCCGATCCCCCCTTCATGACTACCCACATGGAAGCCTTTGGTGAAAACTGCGCCGCCTGCCACGACGGCAAAGACACCATGGCTGAGTTCACCCTCGAAGACCACGCCCAGATATTTGCCCTTACAGGCGTCCATCAGGAAACAACCTGCGCAAGTTGCCACCAAGACGGCCAATTTGAAGGCACGCCCCAGGCATGTAACGCCTGTCACCAAGAACCTGATGTTCATCTGGGTCTTTTTGCTGCGGATTGCGCCACCTGCCATACACCCGATGGCTGGAAACCGGCCACACTGGAAGGCCAACCATTTGACCACGCCGTCACAACCCAATTTAGCCTGATTAAACACGTCACCAATTACGACGGAACCGCTTTCACTTGCCGCACCTGCCACACCGGCGGCGACGAGTTCAACTTTACCGACGCCCAATGCGTTGACTGTCACGCAGCGGCTGAATCCGCATTCATGGCCGACCATACCGCCCAATTTGGCCCCAATTGTATGTCCTGCCACAATGGAACCGGCGCGATGGCTAATTTTGACCACGCCCAAATCTGGCCTTTAGAAGGGCAGCACGCGGCCACAGAATGTACTGCCTGTCATGTGAACCGTGTATTCAAAGGTACGCCAACCGAATGTGTCGCTTGCCATGAAGAATCGACGATTCATGCCGGACTGTTTGGGACAGATTGTGCTAACTGCCACACCCCCAATGCCTGGCAGCCGGCTAAATTAACCTATCATAATTTCCCGCTTGATCATGGCGGCCAGGGCGAGATTGCCTGCGAAACCTGTCACACAGCCAAGTACACCGAATACACCTGCTACAACTGCCACGAGCACAACCAGGCCGAGATCGAACGCGAGCATCGAGAAGAAGGCATAAGCCCGCAAGAAATCACCGACTGCGTGGCATGTCATCCAACTGGCCGCGAAAATGAGGCTGAAAATGATTGATGACTTAAGGAGCGTGAGGTTATAACCTGGGCGTTTGGAAGATCGTAGCCGGGTAAATGGCGGCGGGTAATTACCCAAGGACTCAATTACCAGCCAATTGCGGGTTCGTTTCCTGAAAGCGCTAAAGCCCAATTTGATAGTACGAAGGTACTAATTACTTATTTCGTTACTTTTGTTGGTCTGACGCGACTTTAGAAAGGACTCTGACACAAGGCTAAAGATTATGGCTAAAGAAAGTTTTTTTCGTACATTATTCAAATCAGCAAGTCAGGATGCTGACCAGGACGACCAACAGGCAGACCTGGCTAAGGTGGGATGTGTTGTTCCCGACGCCAGCCGCTGCGTGCAGTGTGGCGTTTGTGGGTACAATTGCCCTGTTGGCATCCAGGTACGCGATTACGCTCACCGAGGTTTGCCGGTGGACGATCCCCGCTGCATCACTTGCGGCAATTGTATTAACGTCTGTCCGCGTGGAACATTGCGCTGGGAAACACAAGCACACGAGCTTCTCAAAGACCGTTTTCTCCTAACGGCCGATTTACAAGTATAAGTAGTATCTTCTCAAAATTTCGGGGCAAAGATTACAAAAGTTTCAAAACGGGCGCTATGCAGACAATATGTTGTTAAAACTTTTGTAATCTCCCCAGTTTATTGAGAAGATACTATAAGTAAACGAAAACGTAAAGGTAGTTAAATGATATGCAGCCAATTCGTTACGTCATCGTAGGTAATGGGGCAGCGGGCGTCACTGCCGCCGAAACAATTCGCCAGCATGACTCGGTAGGGGAAATCACTATCATCAGCGCCGAACCGTTTCCCATGTATTCCCGACCGGGCCTGGCTTATGTTTTCCTCAACGAAATTTCTAAGGAGCAAGTTTTTGCCCGCCAGCCGGAATGGTACCAACAGATGCGCTTGAATCTTTTGTTCGGCAAGGCCGTTTCTCTGGATGTTGATCGTCAGGCCGTGCAGTTGGAAGACGGCCGTATCCTCCCTTATGATCGTCTTCTAATCGCCACCGGGGCGCGAGCCGTTCCCCCGCCTTATGCTGGGGCCGACCTGAAAGGCGTCCACTACCTTGATACCCTCGCTGGCACCAAAGAACTGATGAAACAGGCTAAACGGCGCCGCCGCGCTGTCGTCGTTGGCGGCGGGATTACCGCGCTGGAAATGACAGAAGGATTAGCCCATCATGGCGTAGATACCCATTACTTCCTGCGCCGAGATCGACTTTGGGGGAAAGTTTTTAATGATACCGAAGCCAAAATCTTGGAAGGCCGGATGCGCCAACAGCATGTGCATATTCATTACAATACCGAAGCGGTTGAAATTTTAGGCGACCGGCGCGGCCGGGTACGGGCAGTACGTCTGAAAGATGGCAAAGAATTCAAGTGCAATTTAGTAGGCATCGCCATTGGGGTACGGCCGTCAATAGACCTGGTCAAAGATACCCCCATTGAAACCGACCGGGCCATTCTCGTTGACGAGACCATGCAAAGCAGCGTGCGCAACGTCTACGCGGCTGGCGACTGCGCCCAGGTATATGATCCCTGGACAGAACAACACATGCTCGACATTTTGTGGCCCAGCGCTGTTGCCGAAGGACATGCGGTTGCACTGAATATGGTTGGGAAACACCGGGCATACAAAAAAGGCAGTCCCTTTAACGCCTGTTTATTGTTTGGCTTACACATCTCCACAATGGGGCAAATCAACCCCCGGCGTGATGAGGATGAACCCGAAATACACCAATATTTGTCGCGCGGCTCATCCGAAGTTTGGTATACCTACCCGCGTCACTATGCCAGCGCCTGGGCGGAAGAGGGCGACAACACTATCCGCCTGGTGATGGATGGCGATTATTTGGTTGGCGCCTTACTGGTTGGCGACCAAACTATCGCCGATCCCCTGCGCTACATCATTGAAAATCGGGTTAATTTCCGCGAGATACACTCTGATTTTTCCATTGGCGGCTTGGCCTTAAAGAGAAGTGTGCAACGGTTCTGGTCTAAATCAAACCAGAGTCAGGCTGAGTCTTACCTGAATCCCTAAGAGACGCTCTAGCTACAGCGAACATTAAGAAGCAAAGAAAAAGGAACACAGAGTCTGGGTTCCTTGTGTTCACTGTGGCGACAAGGAGAGGTGAGATATGCGACGATTTCTCTTAATTACATTGGCAGTTCTATTATTCATGGGTGTTGTGGGCGGCGCCGGCACATATGTTATGGCTGGGAAAGCCCCATTTTCGCCGGGGGATTTGCTGTATTCGGCTCAATTATGGTCGGAGCAGCAGTGGGGATTGGCTTTTAACCCGGATTCAACGGACAGGGCTGTAATTCTCTTAAACTTGCTGGAGCGCCGGCTTGATGATTTAGAAGCGGTGCGCGGTACGAAGAATGAACTGATGGCCTTGTTTTATCTGGATGCCGCCCTGGATCAAGCAGCGCTGGCTGTAGGCGAAGCCCCGGCAGACGTTCAACCGCAGCTGCGGGCTAGATTGTCTGACTTGACCAGCCAGGGATTGGCCTTGATGGATGGGTTAGATGTGATGACGGCTATTCCCGTGGAAACGGCCGTTATTGCCCTTCTGGACAAATTCCAAGCCTTGCGTCAGGCATTAGCCAGTTCCGATCCAACAGCCATTGCCGCCATTGCCTCCTTAGAAACGAACCTGGATCAAATTATCACGCCCGCTGGCAACGAAACAGACGCAGCGGCCGGTAAAACATTGATCGACTCCCACACGGTTCCTTTCCCTGAAGGGAGTGTGGACCACAGCTTCTTCCCGCTTATGGGCGGCCATGCCAGCGTAAGCTGCGAGACCTGTCATACCCGCGGCCGGTACGAGGGCACCAATCCAACCTGCGTTGCCTGCCATGCCAAAGATGAAGCCCATGACGGCACGTACGGAACCAACTGCGCCACCTGCCATAACATAAATAGCTGGCAAGACGCTAATTTCGACCACAGCCTCATTGGCGATAACGACTGCTCCGCCTGCCATACACCGCCGCAGAACCATTACGCCGGCGCTTGCCGCGACTGTCACAGCGATACTACTAACTTCCGCAACGCTGTCTTTAATCATGCAACCATAGGCAGCGCCGATTGCAGCGCCTGCCATACACCGCCGCAGAACCATTATGCCGGGGCTTGCCGCGACTGTCACAGTGACACCAGCAACTTCCGTAATGCCTCCTTCAACCATGCAACCATTGGCGGCAAAGATTGTAGCGCCTGCCATACACCGCCACAGAACCATTACGCCGGCGCTTGCCGTGATTGTCACAGCGATACTAATAACTTCAAAAATGCTTCTTTCAATCATGCCAATATTGGCAGTACCGATTGCAGCGCCTGCCACAACCCGCCGCAGAACCATTACAGCGGCGCATGTCGGGATTGTCACCAGGACACGAACAACTTCAAGAATGCGACCTTTAGCCATTCGACCATAGGCAGCGCCGATTGCAGCGCCTGCCACAATCCGCCGCAGAACCATTACAGCGGGGCGTGTCGTGACTGCCATCAGGACACCAACAAGTTTAAGAACGCCACGTTTAGTCATGCGACGATTGGTAACACCGATTGCAGCGCCTGCCACAATCCGCCGCAGAATCATTACAGCGGGGCGTGTCGTGACTGCCATCAGGACACCAACAAGTTTAAGAACGCCACGTTCAATCATGCGACGATAGGCAACACCGATTGCAGCGCCTGCCACAATCCGCCGCAGAACCATTACAGCGGGGCGTGTCGTGACTGCCACCAGGATACTAACAATTTCAAGAACGCTGGGTTTAATCATGCGACGATAGGCAACACCGATTGCAGCGCCTGCCACAATCCGCCGCAGAATCATTACAGCGGGGCGTGTCGTGACTGCCACCAGGACACCAACAAGTTTAAGAACG
>JAJRYT010000112.1 GCA_024275635.1 Chloroflexota bacterium
GATTTTGCTCTTGTAAATAAATAATTGTTGTAGTACTACGGGGTGTAGCTCAGCTTGGTAGAGCGCGCCGTTCGGGTCGGCGAGGCCATCGGTTCAAGTCCGGTCACCCCGACAAAAGGGTCATATCATTGTGATGTGACCCTTTTTTTATCTCCAGTAAATGCGTTCAAAACTGGCGCGAGTCTTGGCTAAGGCTTCCTTATCTTTCCACAAGCCAAACAGTTTGAACGAACTCATGGGAAAAGGCTGGCCACCAAGCGAGGATATGCGATTAAACCTTACTTTCTTGGACGGCAGCCCGTACTCCTCGCGAAACTTGGTGATTTCTCGCCGGATTTGGTCTTCAATTGGCTGCCACTCAGACGGCCGTGAAACCATATTGTTGGCTTTACACACATCCTTCTTCTCACATTCACAGGTGCAAATAATTCCGTCAGTGGGCTTAAGCTCCCATACCCGCATGGCGATTTGCCGCTCGCGCGCGGCCAGCGCAAAAGCCACCACCGCATCGGGGTACACTACCACCTCAATCCGCTGCGGCTTGGGGACGCCTTTAGGCATCTTGGGCCGCGTTGGCGCTGTTTTAGCTTTCTGGGTAGACCGCGAGCGCGTTGATTTGGCGCGCCGGGACGTTTTCAGCGCCGGTTTAGGCTTCGGTTTTGGCGGCGCCGGTTCCGGCTCTGGCGGCGTGGTCTGAACCGTCAAGTCAACCGGCTGGCCGTCATTGGCGTGGCACATGCCCTGATGTGCCTGACACGTTCCCCGGCCACATTCGTGGCAACTAATGCGACTGTAGCTGCAAAGCGGTTCGTGGCACACCTCACATTCACCCACCTCGTCGGCGCATTGCCGGCAGAAAACACGTTTGCAATCAATACAACCTGGCGCCAGGCAATCTTCGTGGGCCAGGTGGCCGTTATGACAAAGATAAGCGCGCTGGATGGGCCGGCCGCATACTGTGCAGACCAACGGTTCCAGGCGATGCCGCAGCGGATCCCATACGGCATACGCGCTGATTTTGGCGGCGCGATTTTCAATGTTGACCGGCATGAGGAGCTTGGGCTGCTGGATGACCTTGAGGTTGAGCAGGGTTAGATCGAGCCGTACCTGGTACCGTTCAGCGATGTCTGCCAATTTATGCCCGCGCTCGGTTTTGACCGCTTCCAATTTATCGGTCAGGCTGGCGCGGCGGTCGGCAGACGCCCGGTTTAAGCGGTGTTGCAGGTCGCGTTCTAATTCATCATAGTATTCGGTCAGGCGGGCCTCGTCTAGTTCGCGGAAGCGGCTGACTCGTTTTTGCAGCAGCTTGAGATGGTCTGACAATTCATGGAGAACGGCCGTTTTTGCCCGTTCTAGCAAAGCTGCCAGGGTGCGTTGGTCGAGAGGTTTCTTTAAGGGCCGGTTATTGCGGGGCCGCCAGCGCAGGGGAGCGTCCGGCAGCGATTGCAGGACGCTGTCTGGTTCTATGGCGGTGGCTTGCATTTCAACCAGTTCCGCTCCAGCCACACGATAGCCGGTGTGCGCATCCATCAGCACCGAGACAATCTGTTCCTGCTTTTCATCGCTGAGGACGGCCGTCTTAAAATTGAAACGGACGTAGCTGCTGCGCGCGCGAGCCAGGGTAGCGCGACGCTGCGATGAGACACGGCCGTTCACCACCACCCACTCCTTCACCGCCAGCTTGTCCAGGTCTTTTTTGTTGAGACACAAGCCATTAATGTACGCTTGCGTTGAGGCCGTTTGGCCCCGCGCTTCTTCTACCATCTGCTCCACCAGGGGATGGTTGTACCCCAGGCGAGTGACCGCTTCATCCTCTGTGTCGGCAAAAGCGAGGCGTTGGTAAACGGCCGTGTGCCATCGTTCCGCCGCTTCCTCAGGCAACAATACTTCGTGGATGCCATAAACTGCCGGTTCCACAATGCCCCCCGCTTGTTCCAGATAGCCCAGGACAAAGGTTTCCAATTCGCTCATGCTATGCCGTGAAATCCTCGCCGAACAACGTGTCGTCAAATTCCTGTATCTTGTGCATTTTTTCACGGGCCTCGGCCAGCCGGTCGCCCAGTGCTGCCATGCCTGTTTCCAGGCTAATCTCATCCTGGCTGTTCAGCCAAACTTCCAGCAGCAGCGCCTCAAAATCCTGCTCCTTCGTCAGGTAGCCCAGGATCATCTCCATCTCGCCAACAACCAGTTCAAACATATTCAGCTTGCGGTCCAGAATGTTGAGCAGGTAATCCTCAATCGTTCCCTGGGCCGACAAGTTGAAAATCTCCACCCGTTTCGTCTGGCCGACGCGATGAATGCGGCCGACGCGCTGCTCAATCCGC
>JAJRYT010000113.1 GCA_024275635.1 Chloroflexota bacterium
ACAGGCGAGGCCGACGTCATCTCGGCGGGCAATTTTCATGGCGAGCCGATTGCCATTGCCATGGATTATGCGGCGCTGGCGTTAACTGAATTGGGCAACATGAGCGAACGGCGCACGGCGCGATTAGTGGACGCGGACAGTAACGGCGGCGTTCTGCCCATGTTCCTGACGCAGCACGGCGGTCTGGAAAGCGGCTTGATGATGACCCAGTATACAGCGGCGGCGCTGGCCTCGGAGAATAAGGTTTTAGCCCATCCGGCCAGCGCGGACAGCATTCCCAGCAGCGCCAATGTGGAGGATCATGTGAGTATGGGGGCAACGGCCGTGCGCCAGGCGCAGCAGATTTTGGAAAATGTGGAGACAATCGTCGCCATCGAACTGTTGGCCGCCGCACAGGGGATTGATTTCCGGCGTAAAAATGGGGAGCAGATGGGGTGGGGCACGGCCGTGGCCTACGACCTCATCCGCCAACACGTCCCCTTCCTCGACCAGGACACCCAATTGTCTTCCCACATCGAATCCGTCCGGCGGCTTGTCGCCGATGGTATAATCAAGAAAACTGTAGAAACCAGGCTGGAGACTGGCGACTAAACGACTACGAGACCACAAGACTAACGACTACAAGAGTAAAGATCAGAGGTTGGCGTTATGATTGAATTTCTCTCATCAAGACCGAATTTAGGCGCAACACAAACGGGGGAACCTGTTTGGGAGATGGCCTATTTTTATCCCCTGCAAGGGCAGTGGAGCGAAAATGAATATCTGTCCCTGGAAAGCCGTCAATTCCTCATTGAATTTGATAACGGATATTTGGAGTTTTTACCTATGCCCACACGTGCGCGTCAACGTATGACGTTGTTCTTGTATCGAATTTTATGGTCATTTTTAGAGAGTAAGGGGGTGGGCGGCGAGGTTTTAGTAGCGCCTGTGCCAGTTAGTTTATGGGGGAAGAAATATCGGGAGCCTGATATCGTTTATCTTTCGGCCGCACGCGCCCAGCGGTCGGATGAGAATTATCCGGAGGGAGCCGACTTGGTGATGGAAGTGGTGAGCGGCAGCGTGCAGGATCGCTATCGTGATATGGTGAAAAAGCGCGAGGAGTATGCCCGGGCCGGTATCCCTGAGTATTGGATTGTTGATCCAGATCAGAAATTGATTACTGTGCTCCATCTGGTAGATGATGCGTATGCCGTGCATGGCGAGTTTGGCGAGGGGGAACAGGCTGCATCGGTATTGTTAGCCGGGTTTGAGGTGGCGATAACGGCCGTATTCGCCGCCGCCGAGAAAAAATCTTAAAACCAGAGGCCGGGGAGTTAGGGACTCGGTGAAAATCTCCAGTCTCTTTGTCTCCAGTCTCCCATTAACGGAGAAAAACATGCGAGAAGTTGTCATTATTGATGCGTTACGAACCCCCATCGGCCGTTACGCCGGGGCATTGTCACCGGTGCGGCCGGATGATTTGGCCGCGCTGGTTATCAAAGCGGTTGTTGAACGGGCGGGGATTGATCCCAGCGAAATTGAAGAAGTGTATCTGGGCTGCGCCAATCAGGCGGGCGAGGACAACCGCAACGTGGCCCGGATGGCGACGTTGCTGGCCGGGCTGCCGGATCATGTAGCCGCCGTGACCTTCAACCGGCTGTGCGCCAGCGGCCTGAACGCCGTCAACCAGGCGGCGCGGGCCATTGCGATGAATGAAGGGGATATTTTTATCGCCGGCGGCGTGGAGAGCATGAGCCGCGCCCCGTACTCCTTCCCCAAGAATTCCCGCGCCTGGGGGCCGCCCGGCAACATCACCGGCTACGACACGACGCTGGGCTGGCGCTATCCCAACCCCAAAATGGAGGCGCTGTTCCCCCTGGAAGCGATGGGGCAGACGGCCGAAAACATTTTTGAACAAAGCTGTGCCGGCGACGTAGCCGGTGGGCGAATCGGCCGCGAAGCGCAGGACGCTTTTGCGTTTGACAGCCAGCGCAAGGCGTGTGCGGCGATTAACAACGGCTACTTCAAAAACGAAATCATCCCTGTTTCCATTCCCCAGCGCAAAGGCGATCCCAAAATTGTGGATACGGACGAGCATCCACGCATTAAGTGGGATGGCGAAAAATACGCGCTGGAAACCAGCCCGGAAATCCTGGCGAAACTGCGCCCGGCTTTCCGCAAGGGGGGCACGGTGACGGCCGGCAATGCCAGCGGCTTGAACGACGGTGCGGCGGCATTGGCGCTTATGGCGGCCGAAAGAGCCCAGGAATTGGGGTTGAAACCGATGGCGCGCTGGGCAGCTTCAGCGGCGGCGGGCGTTGACCCGCGCGTGATGGGGCTGGGGCCGGTGGGCGCGACACGGAAGGCGCTCAAGCGGGTCGGATTGTCGTTAGGCGAGATTGATTTGATTGAGCTAAACGAAGCGTTTGCGGTGCAATCGCTGGCAGTGATGAATGAGTTGGGGATGAATCCGGACATTGTCAATGTGAACGGCGGCGCAATTGCGCTGGGGCATCCGCTGGGCTGCTCTGGAGCGCGTATTTTAACGACGCTGCTGCATGAGATGCACCGGCGCAAGGCGCTGGGCGAGAAGATGCAGTATGGGCTGGCGACGCTCTGTGTGGGGGTCGGCCAGGGTGAGGCGACGGTGATTGAGTTGATGTGATGAAGAATACGGCCGTTACCAGACAATCAACTTGATAACGGCCGTATTCCTGTGTCGGAACGGGGGCTTTACGGCAAATGGCCGTGCGCGAAGGGGATGTTCTCTACCCATGTCTGGACACGTTTACTTTTATGGTGACCAATTTGAGCAAAGATAGTTTGACTTTCTTTACCGCTTAGTTTGGCTTTGGCGCTGTCTCCCTGGGCCAAAGCCACCCGGGACAGGCCGAAGTGGGCTACGGCCGTCAACGCTAAAAACCCCGATTGCCGGCTAATTGCCAATAACTCTTCAAACGCCTCCCCGGCCTGGGCCCATTGTTCTTGTGTTAAACAAAATTCACCCCAATCGGCCAATACCTGGCTCAGATACCAGGTATCATGGTACGAATGGGCCAGCAGCAGCGCTTTCTCAAAATGCGACTCGGCCAACTGCGGCTGGCCGCGCTCACCGGCAATAAATCCCAGACATGCCAGCGCCTCAATTTCCATATCCTGCCTCCTGGTTTCAATCGAAAATAGCAGCGCTTCTTGCAGGTTCGTCACCGCTTCCGCAAAATTATTCAATCGGGCATTCATCTTCCCCAAACCAACCAGGATAAATCCAGTCGCGGCGGCATCTCTTAAGTTGCGGGCTAATTGTTCGCCAGCTTGCAAACCCTGTTTCGCCTTCTCATAGTCGCGATGCTGGGCCACCAGCAGCGCTGCCTTATACCGTGACAAGATGATCAAGACAAGCGGATACCCTATTTCTTGTGCGATTTTTTTGCTTTCCTGGAGATAGGTATTGGCCTGCTCGTAATTCCCCAGATCAAAGGCGATCATGCTTAAATTCATGAGCTGTAAGCTCATAGCCGAGAGATTTTGATGTTTACGCTGCCAATCCAAGCCTTCCAGGAATAAATGTTCGGCTCGTTGGTAATCGTTCGAATAGTTAATAGCGATAGCTGCCAGATAATTAAATAGGAACAGCAACAATTGATGCTGTCCGGTTTTGCGGGCCAGTTCAAGACAGTTGCCCCAATAAACTTTAGCCTGTTCATAATCGCCGCGGGCATGATAAAACAAACCAGCCTCTTTCAAAGTCAGAGCGATTATCTTTTAATCGGCGCTGTCATAAGCCAGCTTTACCCCTTCTTCAATGTATGATTGCGCCTGCTGCCAGTTACGCCCTTTTTTTACGTGGCCCTGGGCACATTTGATTAACGCCCTATGGCGGCTGTCATCCAATTTTCGCGCCGATAGTTCCGCCCGTGCTAATTGCGATTCGGCCAAATCATTTAAC
This sequence comes from Chloroflexota bacterium, assembly GCA_024275635.1. Lineage (GTDB taxonomy): Bacteria > Chloroflexota > Anaerolineae > Promineifilales > Promineifilaceae > JACKCC01. The sequence continues at coordinate 3,926 of JAJRYT010000113.1, forward strand.
CCATTCACAATCAAGAACCAGGAAAGATCAATGGTGAATTGAATGCCGATGGCGTCTAGTTGCCGGACGAAGGCCAGGTCTAAGGCGGCTATGATGTTGTCTAACTCCTTCTCAATTGCCCGGAAGTTGTCTTGATTCTCGGCCGTGTAACGGGCAAAATAGGCTGTCATTTGTTGGTAAAGTGCATCATCATTGATTTTGGCTCGGGCGTATTCGCGCAGCAGCGGGTGCAGCCGGTATCGTTGGTTTTTTCCAGCCTGAACCAGTGAGAGGTTATACAGTTGAATGAGATGGGAACGGCTGACCGTTTCTAACTGACCGGTAACGGCCGTTATCGCTTCCAGACTAAAATCCTCACCCCCAAACAAACCTAACGCTGCAAAAAAAGCTTGTTCATCTGGCGATAAAGCGGTGTAGCTGGAATTGAAAGAAGCCCGGACACTTTGTTCTTCGTGGGCTAAACTGTCCAACCGGGCCGTTTCTTCCTTTAACTGGGTCAAATAACTGGCGGCTGTGGTGTGCGGTTCCAGAGCGATACGCCCGGCCACAATCGAAAGCGCCAGCGGAAGATGGCCCAAGAAATCAGCAATTTCTGCTAAAGCCTCTTGTTCTCCCTGGGCAGCATCTTCCCCTAAAATCTTGGCAAATAATGCGTGACTGGTGTGATCGTCCTGGTCAAAAGGCTTCAGATGAATGATGGGGCATCCCCGCGCAATGCGTAGGCTCGTATGTCGTGTTGTGATGACGACCGCGCAAGGGCCGGTGGGGGGTAGTAAATATTGCACCTGACTGCTGTTATTCACATTATCCAATACCAGCAGCGCTTTCTTAAACGCCAGGATGCCCCGGACAGCCTGGCTGCGGCTGTCCAGATCGGCGTATTGACTCACATCCTGGCCAAAGCTGTCGGCCAACAATTTTAAGAGCGACATCGTATCACTAGTATCGGCACGCGCCCACAAGACACCATCTGTGAAAAAATCGCGTACCTGGTAGGCCAAATGGGTAGCTAACGCTGTTTTACCCACGCCGGCCATGCCGCTAATCACATAGAGAGTTGGATGATGATTCTTTAGGAGACGTTTCTTGAGGCCCGTTAATTCTTTCTGGCGTCCTACAAAATAGGACAAGTTAGGCATGGCCTGGAAAACGGTGGGGTTGTTCGAATGAGCGCTCGTTGCCAGGAACTGTGAAAGCAGTCGTTTGTCAGTTTCAGATTTGGATTGCAGCCAAAGCTCGGAAATTGACGGGTGATTGGCGGCACGCAGCAGTTTGTCTGTTTGCTCGGGCGTCAGGCGCATGGCCGCCGTCGCCTGGATAAGTGGGTGCCATTGACGCGGTCTGGTGACGGCGCCTTTAACCCAGTTGCGAATTGTCCCCCGCGGGATATTGGCTCGCTGCGCCAATTGGCGTTCGCTCCATCCCACTTCGCCTAAATAATGGCGTAAAAGATCAGCCAGGGTAGTTGTTTCTTGCTGTCCAAATTGATTCTGGGTCAATTAAACTCCAAAGTGATCCATTTTGAGGGTAGACAATAGTACCATCGTCCACTATTATACTGTGCAATATGGTACATTTGTACTGTTTGATTGAATCGGCAAAATAATCCTTCAGCATCGCAGCCCTGCAACATTGTCCATGATGAATTCAAGTGGGGAAATCATTTTGGTTATGGGGATGTTGCCGACATTTATTGGCAGCCAACGTATGTTGGGGAACGAAGCAGCGCCTCGTTTCATTGATATTCCATGGAGGAAATCGAGATGAAGGTAAAGACAAACGTCAAAGCCGGTTCCGTAAACTGGGGCTAGTTCGTAATAGACACGCTAGGCGATCAGATAGATCGCCTACAATGTGCGCATCAGCGCATCAAACCTGGCAGGTTCACAAAACTTTACGGTTTTAGGAGCCTGCCAGGTTTGTTTTGTTATCTGAAAGAAGATATGATCCTGATTGTAAAGGGTGCGTTCGTTTATAACTTTGGCGTTTGAAAAGTTGCAACCAAGTAATTGGTAACTGGTAATTACCCAATTATCCAATTACCAATTACCAATTACCAATTACCAGCAAACTGCAAAGTTAATTTTGAACGAACCCAAAGTAGCATATCGGCACATAACGCTTTATTGCGGTGAAATTTTGCCGCTTCATCACTTCGCCGCTTCGCTACTTTGCCACTTTGGAGGAATTGTGTCGGCTTCATTTTCGCGTTCCATTCGCACCATGCGGACAAAGACTTCCGGCGGGCCGGTTATTGTCTTGCTGGTGGTTGTTTTATTTTTAGCCGGGTGGCTGGTCTGGTTGGTGGGGGCGCGGGTTCCAGTTTACGCATTGTCAGAAACGGCCGTCCTGACCACCCCCGCCGAAGTTACCGCCCAATTCCCCCCTGATGCGCTCTCGCAAATCGCCCCCGGCCAATCAGCCTGGCTGCGCCTGGACGATTTTCCCGCCGATACCTACGGTCTGGTGGCGGCGACCGTTGTCACTATGGATGAGACGTTGCAAGACGGCCGTTTCCAGGCCACACTACGCTTAAATCCTCCGACCGACTCACAAATCCCCTTCCAGCCCGGTTTAACCGGCGTCGTTGAAATCGAAGTGGAAAAAGTTACCCCCGCCGCCCTGCTCCTACGGACCGCCGGTAAATGACCAAAGCAACCCGTTTTTTCGCGCCTGAAGTTGTCCAAACCTCGGCCATGGACTGCGGGCCGGCGGCGCTGAAGTGTTTGCTGGAAGGGTTTGGCGTACCGGCCAGTTACGGCCGTCTCCGCGAAGCGTGCCAGACCGATGTAGACGGAACCTCCATTGATACCATCGAAGAACTGGCCCGGCAGTTGGGACTGGACGCCGAGCAAATCATGCTGCCACTTGATCATCTGCTTTTGCCCGAAGCCGACGTCCTCCCGGCCATCGTCGTTGTCCGTCTGCCCAACGGGTTTACCCATTTCGTCGTCGCCTGGCGCACTCATGGCGACAGCGTTGCGCAGGTGATGGACCCGGCTACCGGCCGCCGCTGGCCCACCGTCAAGCAATTTTTGGATACCGTTTACGTCCATACCTTCCCCGTTCCTGCCGCCGCCTGGCGCGAATGGGCTGGCAGCGAAGCGTTCCTGGCTCCGCTGCGCCGCCGCATCGAAAAAGTTGGCGCCAACCCCGTTTCCTTAATAGAAACGGCGTTGGCCGATGTTGGGTGGCAGGGATTGGCGGCGTTGGATGCGGCCACGCGCCTGGTGGCGGCCTTAATTCGGGCCGGGGGCATTCGCGCTGGGAAAGCGGCCCAATCACTGCTGCAATCATTCATCACCCGCACGCAGGAAGCCGCGCTCAGCGCCGACGGCCCGATTCCGGCCGCCTATTGGTCGGTGCGGCCGGTAGAAACGGAAACAGAGGAGATGTCTCTCTATCTGCGGGGCGCGATTTTGGTGCGAGTTAAAGGATTGCGGCCAAAAACCGAACAAGCGCCGCCGCTTTCGCCGGAACTGGCCGCCACTCTGGCCGAAAAACCAATCCAGCCGGAACGCCAGTTGTGGCAGTTGTTTAAATCTGATGGCTTGTTGCGGCCGGCTTTACTCCTGCCCGCCATTTTTTTGGCGGCTTTGGGCGTCATTTTGGAAGCTGTTTTGTTTCGCGGCTTGATTGATTTGGGCCAATTATTGGGGTTAGAATCGCAGCGGGCCGGGGCGATGACGGCCGTCATCCTTTTCCTCATTGGCCTGCTCCTGTTACAAATGCGTATCACCGCCCACGCCCTGCGCCTGGGCCGCCATCTCGATATGCAAATGCGTATCGCCTTCTTAGAAAAAATCCCCCGGTTACGCGACCAATATTTCCACAGCCGCCCCGCCTCCGACATGGCCCAACGCAGCCATTTCATCTACAAAATGCGCGATTTGCCCAACCTGGGCGCGGCTCTCCTGCGCAATATATTTACCCTGATATTGACAACCGCCGGCATCATCTGGCTGAGTCCGGCCACAGCGCTGTTGGCCTTGTTGGCGGGAGCGGCAGCGCTGGCCTTTCCCGTTCTCATCCTGCCGATTCTGATGGAGCGGGATTTGCGCGTCCAAACGCACGTCGGCAGCCTGTCCCGCTTCTTCCTGGATTCCCTGCTGGGGCTGGTTCCTGTACAGGCGCACGGCGCAGAGCGGGCGGTGCGGCGGGAACACGAGAGTTTGCTTGTGGAATGGGGCCGTGCGGCCGTTAGCTTGTTTTTGGCCGTTATCGGGGCCGAAGGCGGTCAGGCATTTTTAGGATATGCGTCAGCCATTGCTATTTTATTCGTTCACTTGAGCCGGGGCGGGGATATTGGCAGCATTTTGCTCCTGGCGTACTGGGCGCTGACGCTGTCTACCCTGGGCCGGGAAATCGGGCTGCTGCTGCGCCGTTATCCCACCTATCGCAATGTGACGCTGCGGTTGATGGAGCCATTGGGCGCGCTGGAAGAGGAAGCGGCCGCGGCCGTCCTCGCTGCCGATGAGCAAAACAGCGCTGTGCGCCTCGCCTTCAACAACATCAGCGTGCGCGCCGCCGGCCACGTCATTTTGCAGGACATTAACCTGCGCATTGAGCCGGGCGACCATGTGGCGATTATCGGGCCGTCGGGCGCCGGTAAATCAAGTCTGGTCGGGCTGCTGCTGGGTTGGCATCGCCCCGTCGCCGATCCGTCGGCCCAAAGCAGCCTCCTGGTGGATGGTTCCCCCCTGGACGCCGACCGGCTGGCGCGGCTGCGGCAGGCGACTGCCTGGGTAGACCCGGCTGTTCACCTTTGGAATCGGCCGTTTCTGGATAACTTGACCTATGGGACGACACTGGCTGCCGCCGCCGTCCCCCTGCCGCAAGTGCTGGAGCAGGCCGATTTACTGTCTGTTTTGCGGAAACTGCCCCAGGGGTTGCAGACGCCGCTGGGTGAAGCGGGCGGATTGGTTTCCGGCGGCGAGGGACAGCGGGTGCGCCTGGGGCGGGCCATGCTGCGCGCCGATGTGCGCCTGGCGATTTTGGATGAGCCGTTTCGCGGCCTGGGGCGCGAACAGCGCCGGGAGATGCTGCGACGCGCCCGCCAGTTATGGTCGGCGGCGACGCTGCTGTGCATTACGCATGATGTGAGCGAAACGCTGCCGTTTGAACGGGTCGTTATCCTGGATGCAGGGCGGATTGTGGAGGACGGCCGTCCCGCTGAATTGGCCGCCGCGCCAGATTCGCGCTATGCGGCGATGCTGGCGGCTGAAGAACAGGTGCGCTGGTCGTTGTGGTCGGGGGCGGCCTGGCGGCGGCTGCGGTTGGAAAACGGCCGTTTAACAGAGGCTCAACCGGAGGGACGACGTGATTGATTGGCTGGCCCTGACCTGGCCGCTGGAACGGTTGGGAGACAGCCTGGCGGCCCTGGCGCATACGGCTAAACTGTCGCCGCAGCCCGCGGCCGCGCCGCTGGCGCCGGCTCATTTAGCCGGGGATGAAACGGCGCTGGCGCGATGGGTAGAAACGGCTGTTGCCCGGCTTGGCTTTGAAGCCGAACCGGCCCGCATTGCCTACAACAAACTGCCCGATTTTTTGCGCCAGGCCGGGCCGGCGCTGTTCCGGCTGGAGGAGGGGGCAACGCCCCGGTTTCTGACCCTGGTGCGTGTGTGGCGCAAAACGGCCGTTATCCTGGGGCCGGATTACGAGACCCATCGTGTGCCGCTGGAGGCTGTGCGCCAGGTATTATGCCGCGATCTGGAAGCGGATCAACTGCCGGACATTGAGCGAATGCTGGCAGAAACGGCCGTTTCCAACCGCCATTGCGCCAAAACTCGCCGTTTTCTGCTGCAAGAACAGCTTGCCGCCGCTTTTATTGATGGCTGCTGGTTATTCGATCTAGCGCCTGGCAGCAGCTTTCGCGGCCAACTGCGCCGCGCCGGACTGCTGCGGAATGGGATTGTATTTACGGCCGTTTACACCATCCAACATTTTTTGTTTCTGTTATCCTAGTGGGTGATTGGCCAGGCTGTCTTTCAGGGGCGGGTGGAAATGGGCTGGCTGATCGCTTGGGCGCTTATCTTGCTTACCCTGCTGCCTTTGCGTTTGTTCAACGCCTGGCTGCAAGGCGTTGTGGCCGTGACCCTGGGCGGCCTGCTGCAAAAAAGACTCCTGTTTGGCGCTTTGCGGCTGCATCCTGACGAAATCCGGCATCAGGGAGCCGGGCAGTTGATGGGGCGTATCTTCGAAAGCGAAGCCATCGAAACGATGTCTTTGAACGGCGGGGTGCGCGGCCTCACCGCCATTATCGAATTGATCATGGCTGGCTGGGTGCTGGCTCTGGGAGCCGGCGGCATCGGGCACGCGCTCTTGCTCCTGGTTTGGATGGGGTTGATCGGCGGGCTGCTGGCGCGTTTTTACGGGCAGCGACGCCGCTGGACGGTGACCCGACGCGATCTGACCCAATACCTGGTGGAAGTCATGGTGGGGCAGCGCACGCGCCTGGTTCAAACGCTGCGCCGCCACTGGCATCGCGGTGAAGATGATGACCTGTCCGGGTATGTCAAGGCGCTGGATGAGGTGGATCGAACAGCTATTATCCTGGAAACCGTCATTTCGCACGGTTGGCTCCTTGTGGGGCTGGCGGGATTGATCCCGGCTTTTGTGTCCGGCCGCCACTCCCCGGCGGCGCTGGCTATCAGCCTGGGCGGCGTGTTGAGCGCCGAGGCGGCCTTCCGCAACCTGGCGTTGGGATTGGTGAACCAACTGCTGGCGGCCATTATCGCCTGGGAGCAGGTCGCGCCGCTGTTTTGGGCTGCCGCCCGGCCTGATCTGCACGGATCGCCGGATACGGCCGTTGCTGCCGCCCAACATAGCGCTGCACCCGCCAAACAGATACTTGATGTCCATGATGTGAGCTATCGTTACAGCGAGCGGGGGGAGCGGGTGTTGGATCACTGCAATTTGCATGTCCGCTCCGGCGATCGGATTTTACTGGAGGGGCCGTCCGGTGGTGGGAAGTCTACGCTGGCGGCGGTGTTGACCGGGCTGCGCGAGCCGGATGGCGGGTTGGTGTTGTGGCGCGGCTTAGACCGGCTGACGCTGGGCCGCGCCAACTGGCGGCGGCAGGTGGTGTTTGCGCCGCAGTTCCACGAGAATTATGTTGTGGGCAGCACGTTTATGTTTAATTTGTTGATGGGGCGACGCTGGCCGCCGCGTCTTGAGGACATTCAACTGGCCCATGTTTTATGTGAGGAATTGGGGCTGGGCGAGGTGCTGGCGCGTATGCCGGCGGGGATGCTGCAAGCGGTAGGGGAAACGGGCTGGCAGCTCTCGCATGGGGAGCGCAGCCGTCTTTACATGGCGCGGGCGCTGCTGCAAGGGGCGGAGCTGATCATCCTGGATGAAAGTTTTGCCGCGCTGGATCCGCAGAGTTTGCAGCGGGCGATGCAGTGTGTTCAGGATCGCGCGCCGACGCTGCTGGTGATTGCCCATCCTTAGAACCGTTCGGAAATGACTTCCTGGTTTTCGTAAGCCGTATTCCGTCACGGCTTACGGAATACGGCTTACGGCTTACGGCTTACGGTTTACGGGAAACCAAATCGCTAAGTTGATGACGTGTTTTCTGGAAACGCGAAACGGCCGTCAAGCGGGGTGGGAAGAGGGCGCTTAACGGCCGTTTCTGAGGGAACTCCTCTATCTTGGCTTGCTGGAACAAATTATGAGAGCCTACCCGTCCTCCGTGTAAATACTCATACAGTAATGTCCCTCTTCAATTGAATAGTTGAAATGGTTTCGATCAGTTCATTGTCTACGATGGGTTTGGATACCCAGGCGTGGCAAGCTTCTTGAAGACCGATAACCTTCGCATTGGGGGCCTGGTAAGGTTGTGTTAACGCGATCAGGGGGATGGTCCGCGTTTCCGGTAGATGGCGCAGCATTTTCGCTGTCTGATAACTATCAAGACCGGGCAGCTCACATTCAAGTAAAATCAAATCTGGCTGCATCTCATGGGCCATGTGCAGCCCTCTGGGACCATCTTCAGCAATAAGCACGGCCAGATGCGGCCATTGTAATCTTAGTAAGTTGCGTATTGCTGTTCGCGTCATCTCGTCGTTTTCTATGACTAACACAGACTTCATGATTTTTTCTGCAGACTGATTAATGTAAAATGGAGGGTTCGATGGTATGTTTTTGCAAATACTGAACAAGTTCTTCCCAACTGGTAAAGCCGGTACGCTGCCCGGTTCGCGTGTTTTCAGCAGTTAAACGGATGGCGTCTGTATCTTGTTCCGAGTCTGACCATACGCGGATCATGTAGACGAAATAGTTGGGTTCTCGACGTGTAGGCTGTTTATAGTTTATAATATTTGATTGCATGGGGTTTGTTTTTATAAACCTCCTTCCTTTAAATTTTCAAGTTGATGTATAACACGATAACAAGCTATCGCTAATTGATCGTTAATGGGGAGGTGTGGAAACGGCCGTTTTCCTAAAAAAAGACGACTTTTCGAGGGGGGGTTACGTTTTAGGGGCAGTGGGAGAGTGGGGACTCGCGGTTAGATATTGACCAGTCTCCAGACCCCAATCTCAAGAGTTGCGTAGTTATCACAAATGCAGGAAAAATGAGCATGGCGGAATTGCGGATAGCGCTGCTGGGATCGCCACAACTGACATTGGGGGAGACGGAGATAAACGGCCGTTTACCGGCCAAAGCCCAGATGATGCTCTGTTACCTTGTCTGCGCCAGTCAGATCCAGCCGCGATCCCGACTGACCGGCTTATTGTGGGGGGATAAACCAGAAGCAGACGCCCGGCGCAGTTTGCGAGTAGACCTCAGCAAAATGCGCCGTATTTTGCCCGACTATCTTATTGCCGATCGTGCGTCCATTACCTTCAACCGGGAAGCCGACTACTGGTTAGACGTTGAATCATTTGAATATACCCTGAAACGGGCTGATGGTGTGGCTGGAGCCGCCCAGCGGGCCATTTTGCGTGACGCCGTTGCCTTGTACCGGGGTGATTTTTTGGAAGGCGCTGCCATTGATGGCGAATCCATTTATGAAGAATGGATTTTGCCGGAGAGGGAACGGCTGCGGCAGTTGGTTTTGAACGCACTCGACCGATTGATCGCTATTTGCATTGAGCAGGGGGATAACGAGGCTGGCATCCAATATGCACAGCGGTTACTGCGTCTGGATGAATGGCGGGAGGACGCCCACCGCCAGCTCATGCGAATGTATGCCCGCAGCGGCCAGCGCATGCTGGCCTTGAGGCAGTTTGAAATTTGTCGGGATGTGCTGGAGAGGGAGTTTAGCGTCCCGCCGGCGGCAGCGACGCTGGCTTTGTATGAACAGACTTTAGACATGGAGGAGGGGCAGGTTCTACAGCCATTGGCCCCTTTGCTAGACGAAACTGATGCTCCCCCTTTTCTAGCCCCCAAACTTATCCCCCATTTTACCGGACGGGCGGCAGATCTGGCTCGTTTGCGGGCAAAATTATTACAGCGGGGCAAGCGGCGTGTTTACAGCCTTTTTGGGATGCCGGGGATTGGTAAATCAGCGATGGCGATTGAAACGGCCCATGCGCTGCGCGATGCGTTTCCTGATGGCGTGCTGTGGGCTAACGCAGCTACTGATGACCCTAAATCGGTGGCGGAACGGTGGGCCAACGCCTACGGGTTTGATTTCAGCCGCATCCCAGACCTGGATGAACGGGCGGCCGTTCTCCGTGACTTGTTGAAGGAGAAACAAGTCCTCCTCATCTTTGATGATGTGACTGGTTCGGCTTGGGTGCGTTCCTTCATTCCAGACAGCCATTGGTGTGCCGTGCTGCTGACAATGCGAAATGCCAATCTGGCGCGGGTACTAAAGGCCGAGGTTATTGAGGTTGCAGGGTTGTCGCCGGAAGACGGCCGCTCTCTCCTGGCCGATATTTTAACGGAGGAACGGGTGGCGGCGGAAGAAGAAACAGCCGCTGCTATTTACCGCCTGTTACAAGGGCTGCCCTTGGCCCTCTCCCTGGCTGCGCAACGATTAGCCGCCCTGCCCCGACGTAAATTAAGCTGGCTGGTTGAGCGCTTACAAGTTGGTCTGGCCGAACATGGTCAGGCGGTCAAGACCTCCTTTGAGATCGGCTGGGAAGGATTGGACGAGAGCCACCAGCAGATTTTCGCGTATTTAGCTGTATTTGCCGGGCGCGATTTTCACGTTGATGCACTGGCGGCGGTTGCTGGGTTGAAACAGTTTCCGGCTTATGATCGGCTGGATATGTTAGTAACGCTTTCTTTACTCAATGAGCAGGAAGACGGCCGCTACCGCCAACACGCCCTCTTAACCCTTTTCGCCAAAGAAAAACTAGGCGAAGATGACACTCCCTTGCGGCGCATGATCGCTTACTATCACGCCTTTGCCCACGACAACCGGGAAGATTATGCTGCGCTGGGGCCGGAATGGGAGAATTTGTCAGCTAGTATTGCTCAGGCGCATGAGATGGCGCTATGGCCGACGGTTATAGCTTTTACCCAGGCGTTGCGACAGGCGTGGTTTACGCGCGGCCGTCACAATGAAGCCCGACTAGCGCTGTCGCAAGGCGTTGGGGCAGCAAAAGCAATCGGTGATAAGCAGGCGTTGACTCAATGCTTGCTTGATTGGGGCTACATTTGCCTTGAACAGAATGACTACGATGAGGCTCAGCGATTGTTGTTGAACGGATTGAAACTTTTGGGCACTCTTGACAATCAGGCAGGGATAGCTGATGCTTTTCTTTGGCTTTCCAGCATTGCTAAGGCCAGAGCAGAATACGATGAAGCTGCCCAATGGTTAGTCAAATGTCGACGCTTGCATGAGTATCTGGGTGATGAGAAAGGAATCGCCGAAACATTATATATGGAATCGTCTTTACGCTTTAGCCGCGGCGATTATGTCGAGGCTAATACATTAGCCCAACAGGCATTGAAACGCCAGGAGGAATTGCAGGATAAATTGGGCCTGGTGCGGACGTTGCGTTTATTGACCTCAATAGTTGATATTCTGGAGGAGAACAACGATCTGGCAAAACAGTATAATCAACAAGCTCGCAGGTTAGCGAAAGATTTGGAAAATCAAGTAGAAATGGCTGCTGTTCTGATGGATCTAGCAGGTGTGTATGCGCGAGACGGCGATTTTTTGAAAGCTGAAGAATTCGCGCTGGCAAGCCTGGAGATGCGCCGCAACTTGGGTGATCGACGAGGCCAAGCCATGATCTTTTTCCAATTGAGTTGGTTTAATCTGCAGCAAGAAGATCATGATGCTGCTTTGAAATATGGCCAACGAAGCCTGGAAATGTGTCGAGCATTAGACGACAAGTCGGGCATTGCCTTTTCACTCCAACGGGTGGGCGATATTTACCAAGCTATCAATCAGATGGAACGTGCCTGTATGATATGGCATGAAGCGTTGCTGATAGCCCAAGACATTCAACAAGCACGTTTATTGGACACATTGCCAAAACGATTAAAGAAATATTGCCCTACAGCAAAAGGTCTTGAATAAAAAGAGGCGACCGGCTCTGGTCGCCTCTTCATCAATGAATTCCCAATGCGTTTAGCCACCTCCCCCTACTGGTGGCCAATCTTCATTAGGCCCAGCAATGTTCCAGCCATCGCTGGAAATAACAGGCGTCCACGCTTCAGGCGGTAGCTTGGCGCCCTTTTGCCGTTTGAGGGTGTCAATCCAGGTTTGGGTATCCCCTTTGTGGCGTTGGTTGGTCAGTTTGCCGTTTACCACAACGCCGACCTCATCGCCGTCTTCACGTAGCTGTGGCACATTTATCTCGGGCAATTCCTTTACCCATGTACTGAACTTCTGGTAAAGGCTTTCCGGGCTTTTTTTGCTGGGTAAATCTTTTGACCAATAAGCCCTGGGTTTCACCCCACGCGTATTGGTCAGGTAATTGAGGATTTGCAGGGCGAACGCTTCCAATTTCACCCGCGCTTCGGCCAGGCTCACCGGGTTGAAAGCGTCCCAGGGGATGAAGCTCTCCGGGTTGTTGCGGGCGGCCAGCATCTTTTTCCAGCGTTCGTTGAGCGCGGCGGAGGCGTTGGGGAAGCCCAGTTTATCCAGCGCTTTCGCGTAGGCATAAGGGCGGATAGCCTCAATAGGGTGTTCGCCATCATCGCTCATGAACTGTTCCAGGCTGTGGTCGAACAGGATATCCTGGAAGTCCAGCCCGATGACCGGTCCGGCGACGAGGCAGCCATACACATCGGCGAAGATTTCTTCTTGCCAACGGCAGAGCCAATCAGGTTGCAAAGGTAGTAAGTCGCGCAGGTCAGCTTTCAACCCGGGGCTGTGCCAGTAAATGTGGTGGCCGATTTCGTGGGGGGTGGCGAGCAGGTCGCGGGGAACGATAACGCCCGTAAACGGCACGGCGACTAACGCCAGCGGCGCGTAAGGGATGGTGCGAATGAGCGGTGATTTGTTGAAATAGGTGACGACGGTGGATTCCTTGAGCAGCTTGTTCTCTACGGCCAGATTGAGGGCAAGCTGGGCCAGTTGATCGGCCTTCGTCAACGTTGAAACTGTGGCCGGTTTCCCGACTGCGCCACTGCGCTGTTGGGCTGCTTGCTGGATGACGGCGATGTCGTAGGCAACCTGATTCAGCGTTGTTCGCAAAACGTACTCAGCCGGGTATTGGGCCGAAGGCCACAGGGCGCCATTTTTGAAGCCATCATGGAAAAATTGGAACTGGCTCTCGCCAAATGCGTCTAAGCAGGCGACGAGGGCGTGCAGGGTGGGATCGGACAAGCTGCTGTTAAGCATCTGATTCATGATCTGCTTGAGGGCTTGCCAGCGATCCGTCCATATGGTGGAATCTCCTGAACTTTGCATGGGACTCTCCTTTTGCTAAATAAAACTGGTCAACGAGCGGGCGTTTCTGGTTGGAGCGGGCGGAGACGGGGTAGGGTACGGCCGTTTCCGGTTGCTCCCGATTTTTTAACAAGCGATAATGGCTCGATGGCGCTTAAAAATTCTATAAAACGCTCGGCATTCTTAATCTTAGATGAACGCCGCTAATTGTACGTTAATCGGGGGTGAAAAGAGGATGAATTTGTCGTTAAGCAGAAGATGTACCGATGGTCTGGGCGCTTTGGGAATCCGTGGGGTTTGCACCATTTCATAGGTCATGTGTCATATTCTTTGGTGCCACATGACCTATGAGCAAATCCCCTACTTTCTGAAGTATCGTTATATGGACAAAACGACAAATCTACTTTATACTTTTTGTAACGCCGCTTGCTGTTTTGTTCATCATTGCTGAGCGTAAACCCTGACAAGAGCGAGAAAATGTATTTCCCATGCTAACTGCTGATACTCCCAATTCTGAACAGGCGCTGCTGGCGGACGCCGCCTATCTGTCGCCGGACGATACTATTGTTGTCCGGCGGGCGTTGGCAATGGCTCAAAAGGCCCATGCAGGCAAAGTTCGCATAGAGGGCTGCCCCTATGTGGAACATGCCATTGCCGTGGCCCGAATTTTAGCCTCATGGCATGCGCCGGTAGAGATCGTGGCGACCGGCCTGCTGCATGATGTGTTGAAGGAGAATTATGCGGCGGGTGTGTCGTTGGCGATGGTTGAGGCGGAATTTGGACCGGCCGTCTCCGATTTAGTCCATGAAGTATCTCGTTTGGGACGGTTAGGACACATCTACCCGGCGTCTGGTTCTGAAGACCGTTTGGACAGCGCCAAATATATCATTGAGCGGCTGCCCTGGGTCGCTTCCGCGTTGAGCCGATCACCGTTGGCCGTCGTCGTCAAAATCGCCGACCGGCTGCATAATGCGCAATCCACGCACGTACATGTGCCGGAGCGAAAATACGCTTTTGCTGCCGGGTCAATGAACATTTTTGTGCCTTTTGCGGAGCGGCTGGGGATGCGGGCGGCCAAACGCGAGTTAGAAGATGGCGCGTTTTGCATTTTACAGCCGGACAGATGCGGCCAGATCGTGGAAACATACCCCCTGGCGGCACGGCAGGAATCGGTCGCTGAGATTGTGCAGAGGCTGCAGCAAGCGCTGGACGAGCAGGGGATACCCGCTCAGGTCATCAGCCGGGCGCGTAGTTATTACAATCTTTATTTATTGGAGACGGCGCAGCGAAGCCCGGTGCTGCTGCATTTAGCCCACCCCATTGTTGTCATTACAGAAGGCGTCTCCACCTGTTACCAGGCGATGGGGGTCATTCATCAGGTATGGCCGCCCCAACCGGACCAAATCCGTGATTATATTGCCGCGCCCAAGCCCAATGGCTACCGCGCCTTGCATACGTTTGTGCGTTACCAGCCGGGTGAGGATTTGCTGATCGCCGTCCGCCAGCGGCAGATGGATTTGGTGGCCGATTTCGGGTTAACAGCTTGGTGGCGGGGGGTCCCGGAGATATTGCTGCCAACATTTCCGGCATGGCGCGATCCGCCGCCGGGGAAGATCAATGTGCTTACGCCGGATGGCGATCTGATGATGTTAACCAAGGGGGCGACGCCGATTGATTTTGCCTATGCGATTCATGCTGGATTGGGGCATCAATGTACGGGGGCGGTGATAAACGGCCGTATGGCCTCCCTCAACCAACCATTGGAAAGCGGCGACGTGGTCAAAATATTGACCAGCCGCGTCGGCGTCGGCCCTTCGCTTGACTGGCTGGATATCATTAAAACATCTAAAGCCAGAAATTTCATCCGGCGCTGGTTTAAGGCCGAGAAGCCGGAAGAAATGGAAGAGAAAGGATGGTCGCTCCTGGAGGCGCAGCTGCGCGAATCGGGTATTTTATTGGCCTCGCCGCAGGCGGCTGACCAGTTGGAATTGGTGGCCAAAAGAGCGGGATTTGAGAGCCGCCAGGATTTATTGATTGCTATTGGACTGGGAAAACGGAAGCCAAAAATGATAGCGGCGGCCATGCGTAAGCCATTGCAGGGCGGAGCGGCGGCGACCTCTTTGCAGGCGACGATTGTCTCCCTGGCGCGTTCTGATTTGCCGCAGCGGTTGGCTGCCTGCTGCCGCCCTTTGCCGCCGGACCGGATTGTAGGCTATGTGACCAGCCGCAATGCAGTGACCATTCACCGGGCCGATTGTTAGCGCGTGCGCCGGTTACGGCCGTTAATTCCCGCCGAGTGGAATACTACAGAGGAGGAACGGCAGTGGATGGAAATCAAGATTCTGTCCCTGGATAGACCGGGATTGGTGCGTGATATCAGCGTGGTTATCGCTGAAACCGGCCTGGGCATGAACAGTTTCCATGCCGACCGGATGCCCGACGGATCGGCCCAAATCCAGATAGGGTCAGGCGAAATCCCTCTCTTGCAGCGCGAGCATCTAATCAAGCGGTTGCAGGGGATTAACAGCGTGCGAACGGTGGAGGTCAACCCAATCAGCCAACCCTGGCGTATGACGGAACATTCCGTTTTGGCCCGGCATTTGACGAATCCCTACACGCTGCGCCCGGTGAGCGGCGAGAGGTTTTACGGCCGCAGCGACGAACTGCGGATATTGGTTAACAATCTGCGTGATGTACAGCCTGGGGAGGCTGTTTTACTCTGGGGGCCGCGCCGCATTGGCAAAACCTCATTGCTGCTCCGGTTCCAGCGTCATGTCATGAGCGGGGAAGATTATGTAGTCGCTTTTATTGATATGCAAAGTTTGAGCGGCCGTTCCACCACCATGTTCCTGCGCGATATTGTAAAAGCTATTGTCAAATCCTTGCCGGGTGAGTCGTCGGCGAAGGCGCCCTCGTTGGCCCGGATGAAGCGCGATCCGCTCGGTTATTTTCGCGGCTTCCTGGGAAATGTGCCCGCGCTGCGCGATAAACACCTGGTTTTGATCATAGATGAATTTCAACTGCTTTCCGATTTGGTTGATGAGCAGGTAACGCTGGCTGATATTAACCGCTATTTCCGCAGCTTGATCCAACACCGGCATGGGTTGAGCATTGTTTTTAGCGGCGGTGGGGTGCTGGAAAATCTGCTGCGCCAACCGGATGCCTCGTTTATGTTGGAACTGGCCCGTCACCAGGAGATCGGTTGTTTGGACGAGACGGCGGCGCGGCAGTTGATCGTTGAACCGGCGCACCGGGCGCATTATGATGAGATCGCCGTGGGTCGTTTGATGGCGTTGACAGCCGGGCATCCTTACTATTTGCAATGGTTGTGCGGGGAACTGGTGGCCCGCGCCGACCGGGATGAGCAGCAAACGATCAACGGCCGTTATTTGCAAAATACGCTGGCCGATTGGCTGCCCAATCAGGGGGAACAGTTTTTCAGTCATTTGTGGGGGTACGGGATCGGTTTTGAACGGTCGGTGCAGCAAGAATATAAGCTGGTGTTAACGGCCGTTACCGCCCAGGCCAATGAAGCGCGTTGGGTTACTTTTGACCAGATTTGCCGCAGCGGTATTGCCGTCATTATGGATGAAAGCCGGCTGTGGCGAGCCTTGCGCGATTTGGTCAAAATGGGCACCCTGGACGCCGACAGGAACGCACATTACCGCATCAAAATTGCTCTATGTGAACAATGGCTGCGGGGCAATTACAGTGTCGAACAGATGATCAGGGAGATACAATGGTGAAGAGCGCCTTTCTCAGCCGGGAGCCGGTCATGCGATCGGCCGAATTCATTGGCCGCGAAGTAGAAATCGAGTGGCTGGCCGATAAATTGAGCCGCCAGACACCGCAGAACTGCAATCTGGTCGGCGAGCCGCGCATTGGAAAAACATCCCTGCTGTATCATGTTTACCAGCAGAAAATTGGACTGCCGCCGGGGGAAATAGCCTTGTATGTGTGGGTGCGGCTGGCCGAATTAACGACGTATGATTCTTTGAGTTTTTGGCGGTTGATGGCGCAAAAGTTGGTTGAGGAACAGGTAAGGGCCGGCTTTTTGACAGAAACAGTGGACAGCGTGTTGGATAACCCGTTGGCGTCATTTGATACGTTGGATGCCTGCCTGGAAAGTTTATTTGACGATATTGGTTTGCAGCGGTTGGTGTTGCTAATTGATGATTTTGATTTGTTGGCCGGGCGGGAAGGAATCGGCAAGCGGGATTTGGACTGGCTGCGGGCGCTGGCAACGCGGTATGGCCAGTCGTTGGCGTTTATTATCAGCAGCGCCGATTCGTTGGTATCCTTGTCGGAGCGGGTGGCGGGGGCGGCGGATGTGTCGCCGTTTGCCAATATGTTCCACCATTTGTCATTGGGGTTGTTAGAACCGGCGGCGGCGGAGCGGTTGTGCCGCCGGGCGGCGGCGGTGGAAGAACTGCCGCTGTCTGACGCTGATATCCTGTTTCTGTTGGCCGAGGCTGGCCGCCATCCCGATTTGTTGAAGATCGCCTGTGGCTATTTGTTTGCCGCCCGCCGACGGGGGGGCACGGCCGTTTATGATGGCGTGGCCGGTGATGTTTGTTTGGATGACCGGGTGCGCTGGCTGGCGCGGCGGCTGATAGGACGGCGGTCGGTTGAGGAGCAGGCGCTGCTGCGGGCGATTGGGGCGGGGGAAACGGCCGTTACCGATTCCATCCTGCTCAACCGGCTGCGAAAACATTTGGGGCTGGTGGAAATGCGGGCCGGCCAACCGGCCTTGTTCGCCGATGCCTTCCGGTATTGGGCGTTGCGCCAGGACGAGAAAACCGTCGAGACAGAGACAGTGGAAATATTGCCCGCAGCGCCATTCAAACACCATCCCGAACAACGTCTGGTCGAAGTGAGCGGCACAGAAATTCGCTTAACCTCATTAGAAAACAGACTATTGGCCTACTTTATCCAATATAAAGGCCGAGTCTGCACCATTGATGACCTGCTGGAAAACGTGTGGGGGCCGGGCAAGTCCAGAGCCGTTGTTGAAAAAGGGGTAAACCGGCTGCGAACCAAAATTGAAGAAGACCCCAAACGCCCGCGTTACCTTCTCTCGGCGCGCGGCGAGGGCTATCGGCTGGTAGCCTGATTCCCCCAATAGCCAATATGTCCTATTCCCCCTAATTTCCCATTACTTCTACGACCATCTTGCAACATAATAAACAAAACAGCTTGGTTACTGGCAAGGATACACACTAAATTCATTGTATCCGCCATCTCCGGGAAACCCATCATAAGCATTGTTCGGAACAACACAGCAGAGGATAGTACAATGAACATAGAACGAAGCACACATTTCCCCACTAGAATATTTCCCCAACCTATGATCAGCGTCATTGTTCCGGTATTGAACGAGGCCGACAATCTGCCCCATGTACTGCCGCGTATACCGGAATGGGTAGATGAAATCATTTTGGTGGATGGCCATTCCGCCGACAATACCATCGCCGTGGCGCGTGAACTGTGTCCCAATATCCGTGTCGTTATGCAGAAAGGACGCGGCAAAGGCGCCGCTTTACGCAGCGGTTTTTCGGAGGCACGCGGCGACATAATCGTAGCGATGGATGGAGATGGTTCGACAGTCCCTGAAGAAATCCTTGATTTTGTTGCCCCCTTGCTGGCTGGCGCCGATTTTGCCAAAGGATCACGGTTCTTGCATGGCGGGGGGACGACAGACATGGAATTTTATCGCCAACTGGGTAATTGGGTATTATTAATGCTTGTGCGCTGGTTGTTTGGCGGCAGGTACACTGATTTGTGCTACGGTTTTAATGCTTTTTGGCGGCGCGTGCTTCCTGTTTTGGAACTAGATGCTGATGGGTTTGAAATTGAAACGTTGATGAACTTGCGGGCGTTACGATCTGGACTGAAAGTGGTGGAGGTTCCCAGTTTTGAGGCGAAACGCATTCATGGTACGAGTCGCCTGCGAACGATCCCGGATGGCTGGCGCGTTCTCAAAACCATCTTGCAGGAACGTTTTGGCTGGCGCCCTGTACCTAACCATGCTCACACTGGCTATATACCGACCCGACCTTCAATAAACACCCGGCCTTCAATAAAAATTGCGCCAGAAAATTAATCATGGGTAGGCCACAGAAACTCTCTGTTGTTATTTGCGCTTACACTGAACTGCGTTGGGATGCGCTTATGGCAGCGGTGGCGTCTGTGCAGCGTCAAAGCGTGCCGGCCCAGGAGATTGTTGTTGTTGTGGACCACAATCCCGCTTTGTTGGCGCGAGTGCGGGCACACCTGCCGGGTGTTATCGCTGTCGCCAATCACGAGGCGCGCGGTCTGTCGGGGGCGCGCAACAGCGGCATTGCAGCGGCAATGGGAGAGATTGTTGCGTTCATGGATGAGGATGCTGCGGCTGCGCCGGACTGGTTGGAAAGGCTCGGCGCTGGTTATGATGACCCGCGGGTGATGGGGGTGGGCGGCGCGATTGAACCCTGGTGGTTAAACGGCCGTCCTGCCTGGTTCCCGGCCGAGTTTGATTGGGTTGTGGGCTGCACCTATCTGGGGATGCCGGAAACGGCCGCTCCTGTGCGTAACCTCATTGGCTGCAATATGTCGTTACGGCGCACGGTGTTAACGGCCGTTGGCGGATTTCGCAACGGGATCGGCCGTATTGGAACCCGGCCCGTAGGCTGCGAAGAAACCGAGCTGTGCATCCGCGCCGGGCAGCGGCAGCCACAAAACCATTTCCTGTACCAACCGGACGCCCGCGTGCGCCATCGAGTCCCGGCCAGCCGGGCCAACTGGCAGTATTTTCTTGCCCGCTGTTACGCTGAAGGGCTGTCCAAAGCCCAGGTATCCCGGCAGGTAGGATCGGCTGACGCATTGGCTTCCGAACGCGCTTATACCGGCCGTACACTGCCTCTGGGCGTCTGGCGCGGTCTGGCCGATCTGCTTTGCCAACGCAGTCTGTCCGGCCTGGCGCGAGCGGGTGCAATTGTATTGGGCCTGACAGCAGCAGCGACCGGGTACTTGGCAGGAAAATTTAAAGAACCCTGGCTTGTGAAACAAAATAAGGTTTTGAAGGATTCAGTTTCATGTTAACGACACCCCATTTTGCACCGATTCGAATATTAGAAGTAGATATCGCCCAACCAGCGCCGGATATCTTGGCGGAGACGGCCGAAAATGGACAAATTTATGACCGCGCCCTTGTCTTTGTCCGCTTGCATGGGCAGCCAATGGGTATGGTGGATTTAAGCCTGAACAACGGCGCACTACCGGCAGCTGATTGTACCGCAGCCATCTGGTTGGCGCTGCATGAAGAAATCAACACCCATTTGCGCCAGGATGGTTTCATGGAAGTGGACGCGCTGACGGCCGATGGACTGCCCCCGGCCACCCGACCGCAATGCCTCCAGGCGCGCGCTGCCTTGCTGTCTGAAGCGCCCTTTGTCAGCGTGATCGTGGCGACGCGGGAGCGGGCCGACAGCCTGAAGCTGTGTCTGGATGCGCTGGTAGCATTGGATTATCCGCCTGGCTATGACATCGTTGTTGTGGATAACGCCCCCCAAACGCCAGCTACGGCCGAATTGGTGCAGCAATATGACAACCGGCAAGTGCGTTATATTCGTGAAGATGTCCCCGGCGTTTCACGGGCGCGGAATCGGGCGCTGGCTGAAGTTACGGCGGAAATTGTGGCTTTTACGGATGATGATGTGCTTGTGGATGCCGACTGGTTGACGGGGATTGTACAGGGCTTTCGGGCAGCTGATAACGTGGCCTGCGTCAACGGTCTGGTCATTCCGGCTGAACTGGAGCAGCCGGCCCAGGTCTGGTTTGAGGAGTATGGCGGGTTTAATCGCGGCTACCAGCGGCGCATTTACGACCTGGAAGAACACCATCCGCAACGGCCGTTATACCCCTATTCGGCCGGGATTTTTGGCACGGGAGCTAGCATGGCCTTTAAGACGGCCGTTCTGCGCGACATGGGTGGCTTTGATCCCGTTTTCGGCACGGGCAGCAAAGCGCGGGGCGGGCCTGACCTGGAAGCCTATTTCCAGGTCATCATCAAAGGGTACCAACTCGTTTATGAGCCATCGTCGGTCGTGTATCATATCCATCGCCGGAACTATGCCAAACTGCGCCGGCAGGTATTCAGCTATGGCTGCGGGTTTACCGCCTACATCACCAAATGGCTCCTCAAGGAACCCCGGCGCATTCTCGATATTCTCTCCGGTATGCCCTACGGGTTGTTCATGCTGTTAAACCCGCGCTCTGCCAAACAGCGGCAAAAAAGGGCTGGCTATCCTAAAGAGTTGACCCGTTTAGAACTGCTGGGCATGGTTTACGGGCCGTTGGCCTTTGTTCACAGTTGGTGGCACGAACGTCGGATTAGCGCCGCTCAGGCGCATCTGGTTCGTCCGGTGTGATACGAATGCGTTCCGAAGGTACGGCCGTCTCCCCCCATTTTCAGCCAGTTTGTATGCTGGCCGTGGAGATCAGCCAACCGCTGCCCGATGTATCCCCCACCCTGGCCGCAGGCGGACAGCGCTATGAACATGCCCGGATGTTGGTTTGTCTGCATGGGCAGCCGTTGGGCATGGTGAAATTGACGCTTGCCGGCGGCGCTTTGAGCGCCGCTTGTTATGCCGGTCAGATTTGGAATTCGCTGCATCAGGAAATTAGCCGTCACCTGGAACGGGAGGGTTTCCCAGGCGTGACGGAACTGACGGCGGCGGGAATCCCGGCTGGCGGCCAACCGGCCTGTAAATCAGTAAAGAGAAAACAGCCAGCGCCATTCATCAGCATCATCATCGCCACCCACGACCGGCCTGACTATTTGAAAGCCTCGTTGGACTCGCTGCTAACCCTGGATTATCCGGCTTTCGAGATTATTGTGGTGGATAATGCGCCGCAAACCCAGGAGACGGCCGTCTTGGTGCAGCAGGGTTACGGCCGTCAGGTGAAGTACATCCGCGAAGACCGTCCCGGCGTGTCAGCGGCCCGGAACCGGGGACTGCTGGCGGCCAAAGGGGAGATTGCAGCTTTCACTGACGATGATGTTATCGTGAATCCCGGTTGGCTGAACGGGATCAAGCAGGGGTTTGAGGCGGCGGCCAATGTGGCCTGTGTCACTGGCCTGGTACTGCCCGCTGAATTGGAGACACCGTCCCAGCTATGGTTCGAACAATATGGTGGGTTTAACAAAGGGTTTCAGCGCTGCATTTTTGACCTGGACAGTAATCGGCCTCAGGAGATGATTTTATTTCCCTATGCGGCCGGCCGGTTGGGGTCCGGGGTGAATATGGCGTTTAAGACGGCCGTTCTGCGTGACATGGGCGGCTTTGATACGGCGTTGGGGACCGGCAGCCCCACGTTTGGCGGCGAGGATCTGGCGCTTTATTTCCAGGTCATCACCGGCGGCTACCAGCTTGTTTACGAACCGTCGGCCCTGCTTTATCATATTCACCGCCGCGAATATACTCGGCTGCGGCGGCAAATGTATGGGTATGGCGTCGGGTTGACCGCCTTCCTGACTAAATGTGTGTTAGCCCGGCCGCGGCAGATTTTTGATTTTATGAGAAAACTTCCCTATGGATTATTTTATGCTTTTAGTGTTCAATCACCTAAGAACAAAAAAAAGCAAACCGATTACCCCAGGGAATTAACGAATCTGGAACGAAAGGGCATGTTGGTTGGCCCTTTTGCTTATCTTTACAGCCGCTGGCAGGCGCGCCATGTTTGAACACACAGATCACAACAGCAGAAAAATGTCGCGGCGGGCGTTTTTGAAAGGGATAGCGGCGGGGATGGGCACGGCCGTGCCCGCCTTCCTGCTCCCCGGCCCTGAATGGCGTTCTCTGCTGCTGTATCAGAGCGCGCCATTCACATCCTGGGGGCAAACCACCCTTTCTTTTGCCGATCTGTCGTCTCCCTTCATGGAAATGGACGACTGGCACGCCCAATATCTACCAATCGTGACCCAGATAAAATGATGATACAAAACGTTTTAGCCAGCCAGACCCCCAACCAGGGACGGCTCACATGGAATGCCAACGATCAAGAACTAGAAGCGCGTCTCAACGCGCTGGCTTTGAATGTGCAGCACGCGCCCTACCTTGCCGCCGGCGACGGCGCTGCCGATGATCGCGCGGCCATCCAATCGGCCATTGACGATTGTTACGCCAAAGGCGGCGGCGCTGTATTTTTCCCACCCGGCATATACTTGCTGGGCAGCGGCGCCTTAATTCTAAAAGATAACGTCAATCTCATAGGCGCGGGTATGTTTGCGGCCACGCTCAAGCTGGGCAATGGGGTGAACGCCCCCGTCATCACCGATGCTTTGGCGGGGGTGAATAACAGTTACGCATTCGGCCGTGTTTTGCTGATGAACTTGGGGATTGATGGCAACAAAGCCAATAATCCAACCGGGGGCGAGGGCATTTTTACCTCGGCTTACTTCTCTACTTTTGAGAACTTATACATCCGGGACTGCCGGACACACGGCATCCGCATGGGGTTTGAAGGGTTGGTCAATAACGCCAGCCAAAATCGTATCGTGGGCTGCCGGATTGCCGACTGTGCCGACACAGGTATTTACCTGGATATCAAAGGGGTGGATCATACCATCACCCAAAATTACATTTACAATTGTGACCGGGGGGTTGTCATCAACAACGGCGGCGTTCGGATCGTTAATAATGACATTTATGGTCATCAAACGGCCGGGGTGCAAATAAAACAAACCTCGTATGGTTCCGTCATTGCCGCCAACGATTTCAATGCCAACAAGCAGCATAGCATCCACGTTACCCGTACCACGGTTGGCGGATCGGGGCCGTGGGGACAGATGCTTATCTCTGGCAACGCTATCTTGGGTGATTTTCTGACGGCCGATAATTTGTATGATGGCATTTATGTGGAAACAATTGTCGCTGACGGCCTGGCTAATTTAACCATCACCGGGAATAAGATATTTACTTTGAGCGGCAGCCGGTATCGCTACGGCGTTAACCTGGCTAAAAATGTCACGCAAACCCGGTGTGTCGGCAATCATATTTTTGATGCCGCAACCGCGCTCTATCATGTGGGAGCTTCCTGTTCCGATATTGAGATTGACAGCATTGGCGGTGGAGTTGTTGGCCCGCCCTCTGTGCCGTCCAGCGGCGCGATCTTGGTGAATCCCTATCATGTTCCGGCAACGGTCTACATTACAGGCGGTAATGTTTCCTCCATCGCTATCGACGGCGCGGCGACGGGATTGACCAATGGCAGTTTTCGTTTGCTTGCCGGGCAGTCAATTTCGCTGGTTTACAGCGCCGCCCCGGATTGGATATGGTTTGCAGATTGATTCACCACATTCGGATAAGGAAAGTTGATGCTTAAACCGGCAGTCAATAAGAAGCCTATCGCTTTGGCAGCGATCATGGCCCATTTGCGTCAGCCCCTTTTTCGCAACGCTTATGCTTTGATCGTTAGCAGCGCGGCAACGTCGGGTCTGGGCATTGGGTACTGGATGTTGGCGGCCCGGTTGTATGCGGCTGATGAAGTGGGTCTTAATTCCGCGCTTATTTCGACGATGACCTTGCTGTCGGGTTTGGCCCAACTTAAGTTGGGCAGCAGTTTGCGCCGGTTTATTCCGACAATGGGGCGGGGGACGGGCCGCTTTGTTGGCCTGACCTATTTGGGTAGCTTGTTGATGGCGTTGGTTGTAAGCGCTATTTTCATTTTAGGGTTGCGGTGGTGGGCGCCCGACCTGGCGTTTCTAGGTTCGAATACGATTTTGCAGGTGTGGTTTGTCGCGGCGACGGCGATGTGGGGCATTTTTGCGTTACAGGATGGGGCGCTGACGGGGCTGCGCCAGACGGGCTGGGTCCCGCTGGAAAATGCGCTTTTTGGCCTGACGAAAATCATTTTGTTGGTCTTGTTTGCCGGTTCATTATCTCGTTATGGCATTTTTGTCTCGTGGACGCTCCCGGTAGCGGCGACGGTTGTTGGGGTTAATTGGCTTCTTTTTAAGCGACTTATTCCGCAACACACGGCGGTAAAGAGGAATAGGGTAACGGCCGTCACCCCCCGTCAAATTGCCCGTTTCGCAGCCGGCGATTACCTCGGCTCGCTGTTTGATTTGCTGGCGATGATGTTTTTGCCCTTGTTGGTCATTCATCAGGCCGGTTTGAGCGCCAATGCTTATTTTTATCTGGCCTGGACGATTGTGCAGTCGCTGCACCTGGTGGCCATCAACATGGGGGCTTCGCTGACGGTAGAGGCGGCGGCGGATGAGACGAAATTGTATGAATACGGCCGTCAAACGCTCATCCAAATGGGACGCATTATCGGCCCAACGGCGCTGGTGATGTTGGTTTTTGCTCCGGCCATCTTGAAGCTTTTTGGGCCAGTTTATGCGGCTGAAGGGACGCTGCTTTTCCGGCTGCTGGCGCTGGCGGCCATTCCCAAGAGCGTCAATATCCTTTACATGAGTCTGGCGCGGGCGCGCCGTCAGGTCAAAGCGATTGTCCTGGTACAGGCTGTGTCCGGCGTCCTGGTGTTGGGGTCAAGCGCTGTTTTGCTGGCGACGTATGGCATTATCGGCATTGGCATTGGCTGGTTGGTCAGCCAGATGTTGGTGGCGGTGGTTTTGTTGTTGACGCAGTTACGGCCGTTACTCCATTCATCCCCAATGTCGGCTGCGACCGCAACGCTCCCCATCCCCTGGCAGGATCGCCAGACAGCCGAAGCTTGCGCCCTGGCGCCGCGCATTTTAGCGACTATCTCGTCGCAACCTGGCCAGCCATCGCTGCGGCCGTGGCCTATTCAAGAGGCCCGACTGGTGGAAACGGAAACGGCCGTCATCATCACCTTAGGCTGGCCGCAAAGTTCGCCGGAAGCGTTACTGAAAGTGACGCCATCGGCTGCTGGAGCGGCCAATTTTCGCTGGCAGGAAGCGGCTCTGGCTGTTTTGCAAACCCATTCGGGACTGGGCGCGTGGCGGGCGCTGCTGCCGGCTATTCTGGCGACGGGAGAAGTGGACGGCCGTGCCTACACGATCACGAATTTCCTGCCGGGAACCGATGCCCGTTTGCTGGCGCTTGATTCTGCCGCCCGGCGGCGCTGGCTAAGAATGGCCGTCGCTGCCATTGAACCCTTGCACCGGGAAACGGCCGTTATCAAGACAATTGATGAGACAATCCTGGCTCGTTGGGTGGACGATCCCCTGAAATACCTCCAGGCGTGGAATAACAGCCTGCCGCGCTTCCTCCGTTTCAACACGGCGCTGGGCCAATTAAAGAGCGAATTATACGAGAGTCTGGCCGGGCGTAAGCTGCCCATCAGTTGGATTCATGGCGACTTCCATCCCGGCAACTTGTTAACTACGCCGGATGGAGCCAGAATAACTGGAATTTTGGACTGGGATCGGGCAGCACCGGATGAATTACCCCTGCTAGACCGCGTTCATCTCCTCCTCTTTGCCCGCCGCTTGATGCAAGGGGGCGAACTGGGAGATGTGGTCGCGGCGCTGTTGTCTGGGCAGGGATGGACGGCCGATGAACGCGCTCTTTTAACCGTTCCCGGCTGTCCGGCGGCCGGCGACGCTGATTGGGATCGGGCTGTCATTTTGTTAACCTGGCTGCGGCATGTGGCGACTAATTTGGCGTTGGAAACCGGCGGCTACCGGCGAAAATATTGGTGGTTGGCCAGGAATGTGGTAAATGTGCTGCGTTGTTTAAGCGGCGACTCCCAACATAAATGAACCAATTTATCCTTCGCAACAAAACCGCAACCCGGGAAATCCAGTGGGCGGCCTTGACGCCCCAGATTCTCATGGCGTTGGCCATCCCGCTTTGGCTGGTTGCGCTGCCGCAAATTAACCTGCGCCGCATGAATGACCTGGGCTTGATCTCGGCGCTGCCCAGCGCCTATTTTGCCGCGCTCATCTTTCTAACCCTGAGTTTTGTTCTGGCTCTGCGCGCGCGCCGGCAGCGTCAAAAATTTTACTTGGCCCAGATTGTGCTGTTGATTTTTATTTTGTTTGGCACAACGGCCGTTATCGAAGCATTCCCCCGTTTCGTTACCTCTTGGACGCATCTAGGGTTTATTGAATTCATTTCCCGCACGGGCGAAACGGCTACCTGGCTGGACGCGCGCTTTAGCTGGCCCATCTTTTTCAGTCTATTCGCTTTTATAAGCGAAGTGGCTGGCCTGGAAAATGCGCTCCCTTTCCTGGCCTGGGCGCATGTCTACTTTAATTTACTGTACATCGGCCCCCTCCTGATGATTTACCGTTCATTGACGGACGATGAACGGTTGGTCTGGTCAGGATTGTGGCTGTTTTTTATCGCCAACTGGATCGGCCAGGATTACTTTTCGCCGCAAGCGTTTAACTATTTCCTGTATTTGGTGATTTTGGGCGTCCTGTTGAACTGGTTTACGGCCGTTCCCACCACATCCGGCGGCTTTTTAACAACCAGCAAGAAAGTGATTGGACGCATTTTGGGCGCAAAAGCCGGATGGTTGAACAAGTGTGTTGATTGGTTGATGCCAGAACCCCGGCTTAGCGTGCCGACACGGCCGTACCAGCGCGTCGGGCTGGTTCTCATTGTCGCCATCCTCTTTGCGATTGTCGCTTCCAGCCATCAGTTAACCCCATTCGCCCTGCTGGGCGGCGTGGCGGCGCTGGTCGTATTTGACCGCTGTACGCTGCGCAGCCTGCCGATTTTAATGGCCGTTATGATTGGATCGTGGATCAGCTTCATGACCGTCTCCTTCCTGTCCGGCCATCTCAGCACGCTAACGGGGGATGTGGGGCAGGTCAGCGGCGTGGTCAGCGCCAATGTGTCCAGCCGCTTTCAGGGAAGCCCGGAACATGCGTTGGCGCTTATCTCTAAGGTGGTGATGGCGCTTGTCGTATGGGGGCTGGCATTTCTAGGCGGGGTGCGGCGCTTGTGGAACGGACGCCGGGATGTGACGCTGGCGTTGTTAGCGGCCGTACCCTTCTCTCTGATCGCTTTACAAAGCTACGGTGGCGAAATGATGCTGCGGGTTTACCTTTTTGCACTGCCCTGGATGGTGTTTTTTGTGGCCGCGCTCTTTTACCCTCGCCTGGAGTCAGGCCGCTCCTGGCGCGCAACTATGGCCCTGGGACTGATGAGTCTGGCGTTATTGGGCGGCTTTCTGATTGCCCGGTACGGCAACGAACGTATGGATTATATGACGGCGGGGGATATAACGGCCGTTCGCCGCCTGCACCAGATCGCCCAACCAGGTTCGCTCCTGGTCGCCATCACCTCCAACCTGCCCTGGCGTTTCCAAAACGTAGACCAATTCGAGTATGAAGCAGGAGTCATCAAATCCCCATCTGACATAGACACATTAGTCGCATTAATGGCCGATAGCGCCTATGAAGACAGCGGCGCTTACCTGATCTTGACCCACAGCCAACAAGCGCAAGCCGAGCTGTTTTTAGGTTGGGAACCGGGGAAATGGGAGCGGGTTGAGGAAGCATTGCTGGCCTCCGATAAGTTCCATCAAATCTATCAGAATAACGACGCCAGAATTTTTGTTTTGACCGAAAAAGGAAAGGAAGCTGCGCAGCCATGAAACATTTTTACCAACCCTGGCCGATTGTGATACTGCTCTCGATGTTAGCCGTAGGCTGGTTGACTTATGCCGATAGCGAGTCGCCGCTGCGTTTTTGGCTGACAACCTGGTTTATGTTTGTTTGCCCAGGGATGGCTTGGGTACGTTTGCTGCGTCTGCCGGAAAGCTATGTCGAATGGACTTTAGGGATCGCTTTGAGCCTGGCGCTGGACGCCATTGTCGCCGGCGTGATGTTATATGCCGGGGTATGGTCGCCCACCGGGGGTCTGACCGCTCTGCTTGGTCTTAGTCTGGCGGGCGTTGCCGCCGGGCAGATGATCGCCGTTTATCGCCCGCGGCCCCAACAAACCCAATGAGTTCAACGCTTACCCAAATCACTTTCGCTGCCATGATCGCCCATGCCTACGACACGTTGGCAACGGTTTTTGGCGTCATTATTGTTCTTTTGCTCATCGTTCTCCTGGTACAAAAGGAGGCGCTGCGCGCCTGGGGCGGGGCGCGGGCTGAACGGTGGGCCAGAGCGCTCAATGTGGCCATCATCCCGCTGTTGTTTGCCTTCGCGGTGATTATATTGATGCGCTTGGCGGCCCTTTTGTAGGCGTGATTATTTGGGTGGGAATTACGACACGGAAATTCGCGGCGAGAAAGACAGAGAGAACCCGAGTCTTGACATTGTGAAAAAAATCCGTTATTATTCGTTATAACGACAAAACGATATTCGTAAATTCGTCATCGTTGCCAAAATCTCATCTTAAATCACATTATCCGGAGTAAATTTATGGATCGAACGTCCTGAGTACAGGAGGGCGCTTGAAGGCCGCACTTGATTAGCCAATGGTTTAATTAAGCGCAAAGGTAAGGATGGAAATGAATAAGTGGGTCGCGGGCAGCATGGTAACGGCCGTTGCTGTCTCAGTTGTGGGGATGATAGGCGGGTGGAACCTGGTTGGCGGTTCTGCTTTCCTGGCCGGGGTCATATTATTCGGTTGGTTTGTCAACAAATTTGTCTGGGTGCGCATTCCCGATCAGGAAATGGCGCTCGTGTTCAATGTGGAAACGAAAGCATTTGTCCGGTACTTGCTCCCCGGACGGCATTTGCTTCTGTTTCCGCTGGAGCGATTGCGGGAGCGGCTGTCACTGACGGCGACGGTGGTGCGCGGAAAATGTCTCCGGGCGCAAACCAATGGCGGCATTACCGTTACTGTGGATTGGTCGGTCACCTATGTCATCAACCCGCGCACGGTGACATGGGAATTGTGGCCGCACATGGCGCGCATTTTGCCGCATCGTGAAGAACAATTACTGCGCGGTCATGGCAATAATATTGTCAGCCAGGTGGTGAGTGAACTACCGGTGAAGGCGCTGACGGATAAAGGATCGCGGGGCAAGTTTGAGCGGCAGCTGCGCCAAAGATTGGGACAGCGGCTGGTTCCTTTTGGCTTCCAGATTTTCCGGGTCATAGCGACCAAAATCGAGATGCCGCCGCCGGTGCAGGCGGCGCTGGAAGCGGCGCATGAGCGGCAGTTGTTTGCCTACAGCGAAGCGATGTCGTTGGAACGATTACAAAAAGCGGTCAGCCGCTTCTCGGATGCGGATATGGAACGGCTGCTGCAATTGAAGCAGTTGCATGAGATGGGGCAAAATGGCGTCGCTTTGTATGTTCCCACGATGATGGGCGTAGTCCAGTCTGGGGGTAGGTCGCCTGATGGGGGTCAGGCTAGAGAAAGCCGTTCACATAATGTTGCGGCTGGCGATTCGGCGTCCGGCGCGGATGGCGGGCAAAATGATTGGCTGTCGGTGAAACATTAGGGCTGGCGAGCTGCGCGTTCGCAGCCAGTTTGCAGCGGCCGTATTTCATAAATCACGCGGCAAATTGGCTGTGAATGAGCCGCTTTTAATAATCCTCTAATCCAAATAGCCGATTTTTAGTTAATTTTGGGCTTGCCTTAACATTATTTAATGGTATACTTTTTTTGGCTCCCCCCCAGAGATGACCCCGTAAGCGCCCGCTTTCGGGGCATCTCATTTTTTTTGCCCTTATTTAGATTGGTTCAATCTCTAAGATTGAACCAATCGCGTCGTTTTATTCCGGGGCTGCTTCCATCAATTCAAATGTTAATTCATTAGCGTCGGCGTCTATAATGATGGCTGTTTCCTGCTGTTTGGTCTGACTGAGCAGGAAGTCGGCCAGGGGTTCGCGCAGGTTGCGGGCAATGATGCGGCGCAACGGCCGTGCCCCAAACTCCGGCTGGTTATTTTGAGCCAGCAGCCACTCCTTCGCTTCGTGGGTCACATCCAGATCGATATGTTGTTTTGCTGCCAGTTTGAACTCTTTTTTCAGCATCAAATCCAGGATTTGGGCCAACTGGGGCGGGGTAAGCTGGTGGAAAAGGATGATCTCGTCCAGCCGGTTGAGGAATTCGGGACGGAAGAAGCGCTTGACGCTGCCCATCACCAATTCCCGTTCGCGCTCGCCGATGGTGGGAACGAGCATCTGTTTTGCGCCTAGGTTGCTGGTGAGGATGATAACCGTTTCGCTGAAGGTGGTCAGGCGGCCCTGGCTATCGGTGAGGCGGCCTTCGTCCATCACTTGCAGCAGCACGTCGAGAACGCGGCTGTGCGCTTTTTCAACTTCATCGAACAGGACGACGGTATACGGCCGTTCCCGCACAAAATCCGTCAACTGCCCGCCTCCTTCATAGCCCACATAGCCGGGCGGCGCGCCGATGAGCCGGTTGACGCTGGCCTCTTCTTGATACTCGCTCATGTCCAGAACCAACATCGCTTCTTCTGTGCCAAACATAAATTCAGCTAACGCCTTGGCCAGTTCTGATTTGCCAACGCCGCTGGGGCCGAGGAAAAGGAAAGAGCCAATCGGCCGTTTGGCGTCGCGCAGGCCGACGCGGGCCGTTTTGACGGCGCGGCTGACAGCGATGATGGCTTCATCCTGGCCGATGATGCGCTGGTGTAAATGTTCGACCATGTTGGCATATTTGTTTTGCTCGTCCTGGCTGAGCTTGGTGATGGGAATTTTGGTCATCTGGCTGGCGGCGACCATGATATCTTCGGGGGATAAACGGCCGTCCGGCTTCACCTGAGGCAAATTTTCCACGTGTTCTTGTGTGACCATGCGTACCAGGGCGCAGGCGCGGTTGGCTAACTGCACGGCAGCGGCGGGCATGGCGATGGTTTTGATGTATTGTCCGGCCAGGGCGGCGGCCGTTGCTAATGCTTCCCGGCTGATTTCAATTTCGTACTCTTGCTCTAATCGCTGTTGGTGGAAACTGAGGATGGCGATGGTTTCATCTTTGGTTGCGGCGGGCACATTGAGCCGGTTACTGTTTTGGCGAATGAGTTGGTTCTGGCTCAATTGGCTGTACGCGCCCGGCGTGGCCGTGCCGATGATGATTTGCTCATTGTTGAGCAACGCTTTGTGCAGTTCCCGGCTGACCTGTTCCGGGAAGATGGCCCGCAGCCGGTTGGCAAAAAAGCGTTCGATGTTGGGGACGAGTAGGACGCCGCCGCTGGCCCGGCGCAGTCCGGCGCGCATGGCCGCCAACGGATTTTCCAGCAGGGCAGTTTCGTTGATTTGTACCAGAGAGCGCAAGTTGCCTGGTCCTTTGCCTTCGGCCAGAAGTTGGGCCAGGCTGTGGCCAAGAGTGCGCTTGCCCGCGCCTTCCGGTCCCACGAGGATGGTGTGACGCTTTTTGGCCAGGGAGAGCAGGCTGATGAGTTCGCGCAGGAGGTCTTGGCGTTGGTAAACGGCCGTTGCCCTCCCTTCTTGCGCTTCGGTGACAAAATCATGGATGATGGGTGTGCCGTCTTGAGCAATTTCACCGAGCAGGGCGGTAACGGCCGCAGATGTGACGCCAATGCGCTGCAACACGGCGTAAGTCGTTACATTCGGTTGGGCCATCGCCGCCAAAACATGGCCGCTGCCCGCTTTTAACTCTTCCCGTGTTTTAGCGATAGTCAACCCTTCATCAATGACGACCAGAGTCTCTTCGGCCAGGGGAATTTCTTTGCCAAAATCGTCGGTGAAATAAAATTGGGCGCTGCGCCCTTGGCTGTGTTGGGTCATCATTTCTACGCGCCGCACCAGGTCATCCCAATCAAAACCCCGCTGCTGGCGTAATTGTTGTATAATTTGGTGAGCGACCGACTCTTTTTCATCTAAAAAGACGCGCAGAAGCAACTGCGGGGTGAGGAGTTTGAGTTTGTAATCATCCATTCGAGAAACGGCCGTTGTCATCAAACGCGCTAATTCAGTTGTGGGGATATTGGGATTTAATGTACTCATACGTACTCCTTAACTTGTCAGTCAATCAATCAGCGATGCTGGTATGCCGACATACTAAAAATGATACATCGGCTGGAAGTGTAACGCCAATGCCTGGGAACTTCGTCGCATTGTAAAAACAATGTGATGTAGCTACCATACATGTCAGAATGCGCAATACGAAGATAAATTTCTCTATCATCATAGCCAATTTACTCATACTGGTCATTTTGGCGTTGCTGACACCCGGGCAAGCAAGTCAAAATCTTGATTGGTTCCCCATTATTCTTTTTGGTTTTTTAATCGTTTTTACGATGACATTCGGCATGTTCCTGGCCGGCGGCATGGTATCGCTCTTGCCAATGGTTGCCATTGCTGCTTATTTAAGATTTGGTCTGGTTACAACTGGTTGGCTGATTTTTGCTTGCGCCTGGATTCATGGCTCTTTTCGGTTCTTTCTTTCCGAACGTCTTAAACTGCCGTTTACGGCCACGAATCCATCTGAGCGAATCAGGCGTATTGGCGTAAACGCGATAATGACAACGGCCAGCATCCTTTTTGGCGGCTATATTTATGAGCAGCTTGGGGGCGGGTCCCCAATCGCTAACGATTACCCAATTTTGATACTCGTGTTAGGCGCGGGCTATTTTTTTGTTAATTACCTGTTGGCCGGTCTCTATTTTTTGCTAGTGATTGAAGGCGGGCAGATCGCCTCTTTTCTACACTCGCTGCCTGAATTATTGCTTTATGAAGCTTTACCCGTGTTGTTTGCGCCCCTGGTCGCGTTGATTTATGCCGAATTGGGATGGTTCTATTTTGTACTTTTAATAATAGGATTGATGGTTATCACTTACGTTACAAGAGGGTTGAATGAGGCCAGTGCGCGCTTGAAGCGGCGCGTACAAGAATTGGACAGCCTCCAAATCGTCGGACAGCTTTTAAGCGCCAGCCTGGAGATTGACGCAATTGTAGATGCGATTTATGAGCAAGTTGGGCGACTTATGCCGGCCAATAATTTTTTTATTGCATTGTACGATCGGGAGCGTGACAAAGTTTCATTTCCGATTGTGGTTGAAGCGGGTGTTTCCCGGCAACGGCCGGCGCGTCCGGTTGGTAATGGGCTTGCCGATTATGTTTGGCGGACCCGCCAGCCGTTGTTGCTCAAACAGAATGTGGAGGAAACGGCCGTTAATCTTGGCGTTGATCTGATGGGAAACGAAACCGCTTGTTGGCTGGGAGTCCCAATTCTACAGGCCGACGAATCACTGGGGGTTATTGTTGTCCAATCATTTTCCCAATTTGATATTTATGATAATTGGCATCGAGATATTTTAGCGGCGATTGCTGTTCAAGCCGCAATGGCCATCCAGAATGCGCGTTTGTATGCCCAAACCGGCAGCGCTTTAGCCCAGCGGGCGCGAGAAATGGCTTCTATACTTCAGACAATACACGATGGGGTATTACTTCTGAACAAGGAGTGGCGCGTACTGACAATCAACCGGGCGTTTATGAAAATTACTGGCCTGCTCGAAGATGATTTAACGGGCCAATCGCTTGTGGATGGCTCCAGGGCTGCCAAAACGCTCTTAAACCGAATCGGATATTATCGGCCCAATCTGGAACGGGATTGTGAAGTTTTACAACAGGGCGAAAAACAGCATATTCGCCAGGTTGTTATGATTGACTCCTCGGGACGCCATATCGAACGCACGTTAGCGCCGGTTCATGATCGGGAACAAAAAATCACCGGCTGGTTATTGGTTTTCCGGGATATTACCGAAGAAATCGAGATGGTTAAAGCGCAGGAAGATATGACCCATATGGTCATTCATGATTTGCGTTCGCCATTGTCAGTGACGTTGGGCAGTTTGGAGACTATAGGCGCCTGGTTAGAAATGGGGAGAATGGAGGATGTGAATAAATTATTGGGGCTGGCCCAGGTCAGCGGCGACCGTATGTTGCAGTTACTCAATGATTTGTTGGATATTTACAAGTTTGAAAATGGTAAAATCCCGCTGAATGTTACCAATATGCCTATTTTGCCCTGGTTGACAGAGGCAAAAGCCCAATTTTCACTGGTGGCCGCAGAAGTCGGCATTGAAATTGAAATTGAGGTGGAACAGGATCTGCCCCTTGTTACTGTTGATAAGGAGCATATGGTGCGCGTTCTGTCTAACTTGGTAGATAATGCCATTAAATTCACGCCT
Organism: Chloroflexota bacterium; assembly: GCA_024275635.1. Taxonomy (GTDB): domain Bacteria; phylum Chloroflexota; class Anaerolineae; order Promineifilales; family Promineifilaceae; genus JACKCC01. Next base: position 38,788 of record JAJRYT010000113.1, read on the forward strand.
GATGGGGGGAAAATTCGTTTGTGGGCGCTGGATACATCGGATGATGATGTCCCCATTGTTTTGATTGGCGTCAGCGACACGGGAACGGGCATCCCCCCGGAAGATCATGAGCGGTTGTTTCTGAAGTTTCAGCAGAATTCATTGTCCAGGGGGCGCAGACAAGGCACGGGATTGGGCTTACCATATTGCAAATTAGCGGTTGAAGCGCACGGTGGGCGTATTTGGGTGGAGAGTCAGGGTATTGCCGGCCAGGGAAGTACCTTCGTTATGCAGCTGCCAACTTTGGTGGAGGGGAACTAGAGCCTGTAAGTGAGAAAATAGGTATCAATTTACAGGTAATGGGTAATTGAGTAATCGGGTAATTACTGGTTACTAATTACCCGATTATAAGTTTTTAAGCCCACTTTGCCTTTATTTCTCCCGATTCAGAACCAGTTCGATCAGCGCAGCGAGTTCATCACGGGCAGGCGAGGCCGGGATTTTTTCCAGGGCAGTTCGCGCGCGTTGGGCGGTTTCTTCTGCTTGAATTCGGGCGATGTCTAAAGCGCCGGAGGTGCGGAGGCGATCCATCATTTGTTGAACAGGGTCAGTTTCGGCAACGGCCGTTGCCAGGCCATCGCCATCCGGATGAGCAGCGAGCATATCCCCGTTTTGAGCAGCCATCACGCCGCGCCCTTGAGCCAAGTCTGCGCCTACCGGCTTGCCCATCGTTTCCGGGTCGCCGATAATGTCTAAAATGTCGTCTACAATTTGGAAGGCGAGTCCCAGGTTATAGGCATACCTGGTCAGCGCTTTGATGATTGTTTCGTCAGCGCCGGCCAGCCGCGCCCCCATTTCGGCGCCGGCCTCAAATAGACTGGCCGTTTTTTTACCAATGATGGTTTTGTAGATTTCGCGGTCCATGTTGCCCGCTTTGGCAGCGGCGGCTTGTAAGGTTTCTCCCTCCACCAGCCGGATGCAGGCGTCGGACATGATGCTGTTGTAGGGACGGCCGTATGGGGCCATTAACTCATACACTTTGGTGAACAGGTAATCGCCGGTGAGCAGGGCGAAGGTGTTGCCCCAACGCGCATGAACGGTTATTTTACCCCGGCGGGTGAGGCTGTGATCGTTGATGTCGTCGTGGACGAGGGTGGCAGTATGTACCATTTCCAGCGCGGCGGCCATGGGAACGGCCGTATCTAAATCCTCTCCACCGGCCGCCAAATAGGCCAGCAAGGCCAGCCGTGGCCGCACACGCTTGCCTCCGGAAGAAATGATATGTTGGCTGGCTTCTTGCAGAATATCTACGTCACTGTTGACGATGGCATGCAGCGTTTCATCTATGGCCCGCATCCCTTCGTCTATTGAATTTATTTCCATTATGTTCACCTTGTTCACAACTTTCAATTTTTTTTGAACGCTCATGAGATTATAAAATAGTCATCTTACACCGTCAAGCAATTTGTGAAAGAAATTGCAATTCATTAATCTTTCTATGAGCGGCGTCGGAGACACTCCCCGAATGTTTCTTTACGTCCATCAATCAATCGCGCCATTTCTTGGCGCTTGTTTAACCAAGCCTATAATTATAGCAGTGCGCCGGAAAAAGAATAATGGGATGCAGATTTCGCAGATTGACGCGGAATAAGGTGTAAAATCAGCGTTCATCTGCGCCCTTTCAAGCACAGATTTGGCTTCTCCGACTGCCTGGCAGACGTGGGAATCTGCGGGTAGTTAAGGTGAAGAAGGAGACAAATACGAATGGAAGCATTGAAAGAACGGATCTTGAACGAGGGGCAAAACCTGGGGCGTGGTATACTTAAAATCGATTGTTTTTTGAACCGCTAGAAGATTGCCTCTAGCGCCATTTTCAAATATTTATGGCTCACGATACGATAGTTATTCTTGATTACGGTTCACAATATTCACAACTGATTGCGCGGCGGGTGCGTGAAGCCAATGTGTGCAGCCACCTGGTTTCCTGGCGCACGCCTGAGGATGAAGTGATGGCGTTACGGCCGCAAGGGTTCATTTTAAGCGGCGGGCCAAACAGCGTTTATGACGCCCACGCGCCGGCGCTGCCCGATTATGTCCTGACGAGCGGCCTGCCAGTGTTAGGCATATGCTATGGAATGCAGTTGCTGGCCCACCGGCTGGGTGGCCGGGTTGCCAGCAGCCAGAAGCGGGAATATGGCCCGGCGACGTTGCAGATTGATGTGTTGGATAACCCACTGTTTGAAGATTGGGGATTGAAGATTGAAGATTTAAGATTGAATCATCAATCTTCAATCATTAATTCTCAACAAGTTTGGATGAGTCACGGCGATAAGGTGGAAGCATTGCCGCCGGGTTTTCGGGTGTTGGCGCATACGGGTAACTCGCCGTTAGCGGCAGCAGCGGATACAGCCCGCCATTATTACGCAGTGCAGTTTCATCCGGAAGTGGCGCATACGCCGCAGGGCGGGCGACTTTTACGTAATTTTGCGCAGCGGGTATGCGCCTGCGCACTGGATTGGACGCCGGTTAATTTTATTACCGAGCAGGTGGAAGCGATTCGGGCGCAGGTGGGAAACGGCCGTGTGGCGCTCGGTTTGAGCGGCGGTGTGGATTCGGCCGTGGCTGGGGCGCTCATTCATCGCGCCATTGGCGACCAATTAACCTGCATTTTTGTCGATCATGGCCTGCTGCGCCAGGGAGAAGCGCTGCAAGTGGTCGCTACTTTTGAACGGGAGCAGGGGATGAATCTGGTTGCCGTCAATGCCATCGAGGAGTACCTGGACGCGCTGGCTGGCGTGACCGATCCGGAAATGAAACGGCGCATCATTGGTGAAAAATTTGTCAGAATATTTGAGCGCGAAGCAAATAAATTAGGCCAAATTGACTTTTTGGCGCAGGGTACAATTTACCCGGATGTGATTGAGAGCGCGGGGAAAGATAAAAAGGACGCTCATGTCATCAAAACGCACCACAATGTGGGCGGTTTGCCGGAAGATATGGATTTTGAACTGGTGGAACCGCTGAAGTTGTTGTTTAAGGATGAGGTACGCCGGGTGGGGACGGCGTTGGGGTTACCGGACAGTATTGTATGGCGGCAGCCGTTTCCTGGCCCTGGCCTGGCGATTCGCTGCCTGGGCGACATTATCTGGGAGCGGTTGGAACGATTGCGCCAGGCAGACGCAATTTTTACGGGGGAACTACGCCAGGCGGATATGTTGAAACAGGGGACGCAGCAGGCGTTTGCGGTACTGTTGCCGGTGAAGAGTGTGGGGGTGATGGGTGACGGCCGTACCTACCAGGAAGTCATCGCTTTACGGGCCGTAACCACCGAAGATTTTATGACCGCCGACTGGGCGCGGCTGCCTTATGACCTGCTGGCCCATGTCAGCCGCCGTATTGTCAACGAAGTAGACGGCGTGAACCGGGTGGTGTTGGATATTACCTCCAAGCCGCCGGGGACGATTGAGTGGGAGTGAGGAAAGAGAGATGAGGAATGAGGCATTGAGTCGGCGCAACCTGGCGGTAGGGTGGTGCGTAATGCCTGTATAATCTTTTCACGGCGTGGTTCATTTTTGACAAAATCATCTTTATAATTAGATGTGGATTGGAAATCCACATCTAATACAAAAAGTGCGTTGAAACGCACTAAAGACCCGGTTTGAGCGCATTTCAACCCGTTTTCAGCGGGCCTTCTGTCTCAGCCGTGTATTCGCAATGTATGGCGATGGCTTTTTTATAGTGGCTTTTCCCGAAGGAGGGAATGATGGATTACGGTAATTTATTAAAGCGTTCCTGGGATATTGTTTGGAACAACAAATTTATGTTTGTTCTGGGTTTTTTGGCAGCTTTAGGCAGCGGCGGCGTGCGTGGCGGCGGCGGCAACAGCGGCTACAATTTTGGTTCTGGCGATGTTCCGGCTGGGACGATTGAGCAGATGCAGCAGTTTTGGACGCAGTATGGGGCGCTGGTTATTAGTCTGGTTTTTGTCGCCATTATTATTGGCATCATTTTGTGGCTGGTTCGCCTGACGGCGCAAATAGGTATGATTGAGGCCGTGTCGCGGATTGAAGCCGGTGAAAAGATGACCTTTGGCGAAGCGTTTGCGGTTGGCACGAGTAAATTAGGTCGGATGGTTGGCATCAATGTGGTGATGTATGGCCCTTTTACCTTGTTCGGTTTGCTAGTGTTCGGCGGCTTTGCAGTTATGGTTATAGCTGCGATTGGCGCAGATGTTTCAGGGGCCAGCGGTACAGATATTGAGGCGATTTTTGGCAGTCTTGGTTTCCTGGGGATTTGTATGGCCTTCCTGGCCTGTCTCCTGGGGCCGCTGTGGATTTTTGTAACCGCCATTTACCCGTTTGCTCAACGCGGCGCCGTCTTGCAAGACCTGGGTGTGGCGGACAGCATTCGTCATGGCTGGCAAGTTGTGAAAGCCAATGCCGGTGATGTTATTTTGCTGATACTGTTGTTTATTGTCTTGGGCGTTGTGTTTGGGTTTGCGGTATTGATTGTCATGATTCCGTTTGCCCTGGCGACTTTAGGGCCGGGTATTGCCGCGGTAGCCATGGGCGGTGGATCGTTTGGCGTTGGTCAGATTGCGCTGCTGGCTGGCGGCGGCATTTGCCTGGGGTTGGTTGGCGCGGCGGTTAACTCGATTTTGACGGCGTTCCGTTCAACGGCCATTACTCTGGCTTATCAGGAATTTATCAGTAAGAAAGTATAGCTAGTTTGCAAGTCTGCATGTGACAATTACTGGCACGCTTGCAGCTTGTAAACTTGCCACTTTTTTTATGGATTACGGCCGTTTATTCACCCAATCCTGGCATCTTATTTGGCGTCACAAATTCCTCTGGTGGTTTGGATTGATCGCTGCAATGGGATCGGTCGTCGGCGCGGCTTTCCGCATTTCCTTTTTACCACAACTGACCCAGTTCAGGAACGGCCCCACCGGGGCCGTTTTTGATTCGCTGGCGGCTGCCGGATGGGAACAATTTTCAACCTGGTTGTTGAGCGGAACGGCCGTACTGTTCATCATTTCCACTGCCTATTGGCTGGCGGCGGCCATCGCCCAGGGGGCGATCATTGGGGCGGTGATTGATCTGGATGCGGAACGGCCGTCTACCTTCCGGTTGGCCGCGCGGCAGGGGTGGGGGTATTTGGGGCGGTTCATTGCTATTGATGCGCTTGTCTTTTTTCCGTTGTTTTTGCTGTTGTTATTGTTGATGCTGCTGGTGATGGGTGGGATATTGGCGATTGCTTATCTGTCTTTCCAAGGGGGCGGGGTGAAGGAGGTGACGGCCGTATTGGCCATTGGATTGATTTGCCTGCTGCCTTTGACCTGTTTGCTGTTCCCGATTGGCCTGCTGACCTCGGCTTTTCGCACGCTGGCGTTTCGGGATACGGCCGTTTGCCAGACCGGCGCCCGCGAATCTATTCGCCATACCGGGCAGATCATCCGCCGACAGTGGGGCAATGTGTTGATTTTATTGGCGCTGCTGTGGGGGATTCAATATTTGCCGGGGCTGTTACTGAGTTTGTTAACGATGGGATTGGGGGCGGTAACGGCCGTTTCCCCGGCATTGACTGGTTGGTTGGGGTGGTTGGTTGCGGGAGTGACGGCCGTTCCCCTGGCTATCCTTCACGCTTACAGCGCTGCCGCTTGGACGTTAGCTTACCAGGAACTGGCAGCGTAAAGGGCCAGGGAGGGGGCAAAGTTGCAGAGCAACTTGGCCCCTTTGTAACGCTGTCCCTTTTATCTTCCCTGTAGATCCTCAATCTTCACACTGCCGGCTGAGACATCAATGAACAGGTCGATCTGGTTGGTGGCATCCCCGTAAGCGGCCGTTTCCCAGACCCCTTCATCCTTTTCATCGCCGCTGACCTGGTGGAAGCGATTTTCGTTCAAACGAAAACTGCCTGCGCCGCCATCCACTTCTAGCCGCGCTTCCATGCCAGGCGGCAGGTAAAACGTCAAACTACCTGCGCCGCCGTCAAGTTCGATGGATTGACGGCCGTACCCCGGCAAAGTTATCTTTGTCGAACCGGCGCTGACATCATACTTGATATCATAATCGCCGCCCGGCAGCCAAACTTCGGCGCTGCCCGCGCCGCCATCTATTTCCAGGCGGTTCAACGTCAGTTCGCTTAAATCCAGCGAGACGGAACCGGCGCTAACATCCAACGTCAAATCTGTATCCACATCAGGATTCAGACCGATTTGCCACTGGTCGCCGGTCGTGAAACGACCCCAATTGCTGGGGTTAAAGAACCAACCGCCGCTTGTCTGACTGCCCAGAGTGACAACGGCCGTATCATCAGAAAGCTCCGTCTCAAAAATCAGGTCGCCCAGATAGGAAACCTGCCCTTCAATAAGGTTGCTGCTGTCGTTAAGCGCGTAAACTTCAGCCTTTGACAGGCCAAAATCAATGTTGATGACAGCCGCATCAACGCCTTCAGCTGCATATTCAATCTGCTCTGTTTTTGTTTCCGGCGCGCTGGTAGAGATGCCGAACCGTTCCAGAATGGGATTATCCTCGCCAAACAACAGCACATAACCGAAAATGGTAACGGCTAGCAAACCTACCAGAGCGCTCAAAAAACCGCCTAAAAAGCCCGGCGCCTGACGCGCAATCACATTGGCGCCCAGCAGGATGAGGGCAACCGGCCATAATTGGAGCGCCGCTGCCCAGTTTACGCCAGAAACGTAGCCCAGGTTGTTGAGCAAAAAGTAAACGCCAATGGCAATCAACACGATCGGCCCAAACATAGAGTTGTGCCGCTGTCTGTTTCCCTGCCCAAAGTTTTTTTCAAATGGTTTAGACATTGTGTAAAACCTCCAATAAACTGCCGGGATTTGGATTGCAGAGATTGTTGCTTGCTGTTCCCCGACGGCCTGTGTCCATCATTTTTTATTATCTGCCCCCATTACGTAAAGGGGGAACGGCCGTTGCAAGCCGGCCAAGCTGTGGAACTGGTCAGTAAGGCCGGTTTCGATTAAAATGCGCCAATCATGACCGTTACCGACCATTCCCCCCCGAATCGTGTCGTCGTCGCTATGAGCGGCGGCGTTGACAGCTCCGTTGCCGCTGCCCTGCTTGTCGAACAGGGGTACGAAGTGGTCGGCATGATGATGCGCCTGTGGAGCGAGCCGGGCAGTAACGGATCGCCGTTTACCAACCGTTGCTGCACGCCCGACCAGATGGCTGACGCCCGCCGCATTGCTGACCAATTGAACATTCCTTTTTATGTCCTGGATACACAAGACCATTTCCGCCAGACCATCGTCCAATTTTTTATCGATGAACATGCCCAGGGGCGCACGCCCAACCCCTGCATTGCCTGTAACCGGCAGATTCGTTTCACCTACCTGCTGAATCAGGCTTTGGCGGTGGACGCCCATTACCTGGCGACGGGCCATTATGCCCGTATCCAGTACACGGCCGCCGGTTACCGCCTGCTCAAAGGGATTGATGAGACGAAAGACCAGTCATATGTCCTGCATGTGTTAAATCAGGAAAAGTTGGCCCATGCCCTGTTCCCGGTGGGCGAATTTAAGAAGGTTGAAGTGCGTGAACTGGCCCGTAAGTTTAATTTGCCTGTTGCCGGCAAGCATGACAGCCAGGATTTGTGCTTTTTGAGCGATGGTGATTACCGGCGCTTTTTGCGGGAATACAGCCCGGCGGCGCAGGCGGGCGGCCCAATTTTGGATGTAGACGGCCGTTCCCTGGGCCAACATGAGGGACTACCTTTTTATACCATCGGGCAGCGCAAAGGATTAGGTATTTCGGCCCCGCAGCCGCTGTACGTTTTGCGTAAAGATGCGGCCCAAAACGCGCTCATCGTTGGCACGCGCGACCAATTGGGTCAGCGCGAACTCGTCGCCCGTGATGTGAACTGGGTGGCCGGCAGCCCGCCGGCGGCGACGATTCGCGCCCAGGTCAAGATTCGATATAAGGCCAAAGGGGTTGATGCGCGCGTAACGGTGGTGGGGAACGGCCGTGTTCACATCCAATTCGACGAATCGGTCATGGGTATCACGGCCGGGCAAGGCGCGGTTTTCTACGATGGCGAAATTTGTTTGGGCGGCGGCCTCATTGCGGAGACAGCAGCATGACCCCCACAGCATCTGGCCTTGTCCTGGGTTTTCTCTTGTCCACCGCTTATGGAGCCGGGTTTCACCTCATCCTCGGCGGCCCGGCGCGGCGCATCACATTGTACGTCCTTGCGGCCTGGATTGGGTTGGCCGTAGGTCACTTTCTGGGCGACCTATTCCATATCACCCTGCTTAAACTAGGCGCGCTCTACCTTTTCAGCGCCAGTCTGGGCGCCTGGATCGCGCTCATTGCCAGCTATTGGTATGTGGCTAACGAGCCGTGAGGAGATGCCTGAAATTTACTTCCCGATATTGGAGATTGGAGACTGGAGATTACCAGTCTCCAGTCTCTAAACAGGGAATATATTTCTGGACGGTCACTAAGCATTTCTACGCTTTACCCGACCATTTGACTATCCGACTACTGGACTACTCGACTACCCAACCACCTATTTTTGTCAAAGCGGATCGCAGTTGTTATAATCCCCTCCGTTCGGAGAGGTCGCATAGTTGGTCTAGTGCGCACGATTGGAAATCGTGTATGGTGAAAGCCATCGCGGGTTCGAATCCCGCCCTCTCCGCAAGCAACAAAGTTGTCGGCGCGATAAAAGGTGTGATGGAAGTCACGCCTTTTTTGCTTTTTGTGAATTGCTCTGGGTGGGGACGGCCGTTACAATAAATGATAGAATCTTGATGAATACTGTATAAACCATGAACTTATTAGAAGCCAACACACTCATTCCACTCATTGCTGCTGGCGGGTATACATTCCTTCTTATATTCGCCTTCAGCCGGCGTGACCAGCAAGAACGACAAACGAGGTGGTTGTTAGCCTTTCTGGGTATTTCCATTTTGTGGGAATTTCTTGTTTATGTGGCTTCGGCCATTCCTTACCCGCCCAACCTGTCAGCCAAAGCCTTACTTATCGGAACAACCTTGCTGGGAGTGACAACGGCCGTATTTGTAAACTGGTCACAGCGTCGCCGTTGGTTCCTTTTTGGCGGCTTGGCCATTGGAGCGGTTTTTGCCCTTGATATTTATCTGCCCACACAGATTGTTAACCTACCTTATACCAGCCGCACAATCAACTACAGCGACCTCTTCACCACACTCGCTTGGCTTCTTCTCAGCGGCGTCATTCTTAGCCGTACCTGGCGCGACTATAAACGTACCTCCTTCCCCTGGCACGCCAACCGGCTTCTTTTTTGGCTGCTTGTTTTACTGCTTACTTTTACCGGCGAAGCGCTTCTCTTTTTTCATTACTCCGGCTTGACTTTAGCCGGGCAAATTGTTCGTTTCATCGGCGTTGCCGGCCTGACTTATGCCACTTCCTCCCATCTCATCATTGATGTACGCACACACTCCCAGAGCCTGATCGCCTTTACCTTCATCACGGCCCTATCTGCTTTGCCGCTGGCTGCGGCCATTTTGGCTGTTCAGAGACTTACCGCCAACCAATCCATATACATCATTGTTGTTATCATCAGCTTGCTTTTTTATGCCCCTCTTCGCCACTTCATTGAAAAAATATATCATAGACTCCTGGTTGGCGAAGGTATTGATACCAGTCAGGTTCTACGCCATTACAGCCAGGACATATACCAAATACTTGACGTACAACAACTCTCCCAAGTCGTGATCAGCACACTGGCCGGACTGTTAGATTTTCAACGGGGCGCGCTTATGCTCGTTAGCAGCAAAGGGAACGGGCATGAAATTGAGCCGATTCCAGCGCTGGGCGCTATCGAAAGGCAGGGTCACTATTTACCGCCTGACAACCTGTTTATCAAAGCGCTTTCCCAGGCGCATCAACCATTATTACAATATGAGCTTGATTTTAATCGGGATTACTCTCGGATTGATCCCCCCGCCCGTGACTGGTTGAATAAGATGGCAATGGACGTGTACGTGCCGGTTAATGCCGGCAACACATTAGAAGGGTTGATTGCCATTGGTCCAAAAGCTTCCGGCGTTCCCTATCAGCCTGGAGAATTAGAACTGATGCAAATTCTGGCCGATCAGACTGTTGTGGCCTTGCAAAATGCGCGACTTTACAGTGAGCTGGGCCAACAGAACGAAGAAATTCGTCGTCTCAATGTTGGGCTTACCAACCAAAAAGAACTGCTGGAAATCTTAGATCGCGTTAAGTCTGACTTTATCACCATTGCTTCGCATGAATTACGCACCCCGCTCACCCAGGTAAAAGGCTACACAGACATCTTGCAATCTATGAACGAAGAAACCAGCCTTAGCCGTGAACAAACGCGCGAAATTACCGGGCATATCAGCCGGGCAAGCAATCGTTTGGATTCCTTGATTACGGCTATGTTAGATGCCAGCCAACTGGATACGGATGGGTTTCGTATGATGTTCATGGAAACCAAACTGGAAATGATTATTCGTATGGCGCTTGAACCGTTAGCCCTGGCTTTAAATGACCGACACATTACCTGGAAAGCACATGGGTTGACTTCTTTGCCTCCCATTTATGCTGATTTCAAGCGACTTGTACAGGCCTTTATTAATCTGATTGGCAATGCTATCAAATACACGCCAGATTATGGCGCTATTTCCTTGACGGCTGAGTTGGTTCCCAGCCAGGATCAAACGGATGCGTATGTGGAGATTGTGTTGGCGGATCAGGTGATTGGGATTGACACTAAATTTCACGACCTGATTTTTGAGAAGTTCTTTCGCGTGGGAAATCCGCAGCTGCACTCGACGGGCAGCACAAAATTCAAGGGAGCCGGGCCGGGGTTGGGTTTGCCCATAGCCAAAGGGGTGATTGAAGGGCATGGCGGCCGTATTTGG